>NZ_JBHSZO010000019.1:0-112360 GCF_042663125.1 Streptomyces polyrhachis
GGCTGCGACACTCCGTGTCGCTGCGACGGGATGCGATTCCTCCCGGGCGTGAACGACCGGGGTTCCTCGCAAGAGCACGCTGAACTGGGACTTGGGGACGGCCAGTACGTAGCCGACGCCCGACTGCTCCAGCAGCCGGCGGAATCGGGTGTCCTGCCCGTAGGCGGAATCCGCGGTGACCCAGGCGATGGGCAGCGGCGAGGCGAGGGCCCGCAGCACCATGTGCCGGGCCAGTTCGCCCTTGGTGGCGAACTCCCGCTCGTCGGGAACTCTTGCGGTGCGGCACCGCTCCCGGTCCTCGGTCCAGGACTTCGGGAGGTAGAGCTCGCGGTCGACCAGGGCCCGATGGCCAGGAAGAGATCGTCCAGTTCGAGGTCCCACTGCGCGGCGGCAGACTCGGTGATCACCCTCGGAGGCTGCCCCGCCGCTGTCACTACCTGCGGCGTTGCCGCACGATCGAGGGGCGATCCCCATGAGACCACCCCGCACGACCGAAGTCCCGCTACACTCCCGCCACCCGGCGAAAGACCAGGCCAGACACCGAAATCCTGCTGGACTAGGGGCAGGCTGTGCGGCTTTGAGCGGGACCGAACTGCTGCTGCTCGGCCGGTACGGCGGAGGCCAGCGCAGCCGCCAAGGCGGCACCGTCCCGACCAGCCATCTCGTCCTCCAGGCTGCGGTTCGGGTCGACCGCGGCGGCCTGCACCGTGGCGGCGGACTGCTCACCTCGTTTGGATTGACCCCGCCCCTTCAGTCCTTCCGCCAGGGCGGCGGGCAGACCGTATCGGCGGCGCGTGCCAGAGCTCCCTCGATGCGCGCCCGGGTCGTGGCGATCTCCGCGCCGTGGAAAGTGTCGGCGGGCTGGTCGCGGCGTTCGGGCACCCCTGCCAGCACGTGGCTGCCCTCCTGCCACGGCTCTCCGACTCCGGTCGGCGTCGGGTCGAGCACATCCAGCTCTATCCGCTTCTTTCCTTGAGCGGGTTTGATCCAGTCCTTGACCTCGAGAGTTACGACGACCCTGCCCTGGGCTGCTTGACGTACGGTCAGCACGTCGCCCTCGACGATGACGGGGGCGCAGGCGATCCACTCCTCCAGGCTCTGGCCGTTGTCGGCTTCCTCCCGCCCCTCCGGCGCGTTCGAGGAAGGCGCGGAGGAATCGCCGGCATTCAACGCGACGCCGATGCCCACCGCCAGAGCGGCGATGCAGGCGAGCGCGCCGGCGGTCAATGCGCCCCGCCTGCGCGCTCGTGCATGTGGCTGTGCTTCCATTCGTGCCTCCTCGTCGCCGACTACGTCGTTGATCAGGGTTAGCGCGTGGCGCAGTCGCTGTTCCTCGCGTGCTGTCATGTCGTCGCCCATGGTCAGAGCACCTCCAGATCAGCCAGCCGCCTGCGCAGGGTGGCAAGCGCCGTGTGCAGGCGACTCTTCACCGTGCCCTCGGGGATCCCGAGCCCTGTCGCAATGTCCCGTACGCTCAGATCGGCGAAGTAGCGAAGAGTGATCACCTGCCGGTGGAGTGGGGCCAGGGCTTCCAGTCCATCGGCGACTGTCAGGGCCAAGGCCCGATCCTCTGCCAGGCCGTCGCGAGATGGGCTGTCTGGCCAGCGAGCCGCCAATCGCTCGCGCAAGCCTGCGTCACGGGCTCGGCCACGGTGTCAATCGAGCGCTACCCGGGAAGCGACAACCGTTGCCCACGCCAGTGGGTTACGGATCATCGGACGCTCCGTTCCTGCCCGCTCCTCCAGTAGTTTCAGCCTGACTTGCTGCAGTCCGTCGTCGAGTTCTCTCCAGGGCACGCCTCCGAGGCTCAGTACGGTGCGCACATGCTTGATCTCTGCGGACGACACGAGCAGGGAGCGCGTGCCATCGGAAGCCCTCGTGTTGAGCCGCATCGCCGGCAAAGGCCCTTCGTCGTTTCCTCTATGACGGAGAAGTGCCGGAGAACGTTCATCCAAGCACAATCATGCTTGACGGGCCACGGTCAGCACGTGTCGGTCATCGCCCTCCCGACCAGGCCAGTCGTCAAGCTCAACACGGTCGCTCCCCGCCGGACCACCTCCGTGAACCATGACGAGTCGGTCCGGGTGTTCACACGAAGACCCACGCCCGAGTCGGTGGACGGCTTGGAGGGATACGCGCGATTGCCATGCAGCAACCAGACGGCGAATCCGCTCTCGTTGGCGGGTGAGACAACTTCGTACCAGTCGGGAGGCCGACGACCTCGTCGCCGTCGACGAATACGCCCGCTGCCGCGCACCAGCGTCCTCTTGCCAGCGCCTGGAGGATGTGCCGCGACGTGGTGTCGGGCTTTCCCGCTGCGGTGAGCAGCATCGGGGCGTCGTCCATCGCCCATCGAACCGCCTCATAAGCGCTGAAATCGGTGTCCGCGACCTGCGGACCCAGCTGGCCGACGTCCTGCACGAGAGCACCGTGCGAGGCCGGATCACGTACGTGACCAGCCGGGGGCGCCGGGTGGCGGCGGATCGTCCCGGTGGACATCGCGGAGGCGGCCGAGGAGTCGCGGCAAGGGCCGGGATCCAGCTCTTCGGCCTGAGCCAGAACGCCATACGGATACGATTTCCATCGCCCGCCACCTGCTCGCCGCAGGAGCCGATCCGCCTCGGGGGGAGACGTGCCAAGCATCGACGAGGAACGCCAACTCGCCGCAGTGGAAACGCTCGCCGCGGGATTCGTCACGGAGCAGCAGGGCCTGGACATCGCGGCCCGGCATCCCATGGTCACCGGCTCCATCGCGAGATGGATCCGCGAGACCGCTCTCGCGGGAGACCTGCGCCGGGCCCAGCGCCTTGCCAATGCAGCTGCGGCACTGCGGGCGCCGGGACTGGGGGCCGTTCTGCAGGAACTGCTCGACGCCGACATCCCTGATCTCAACAACGAAGATTTCGTGGACATCTTGGGAGACATAGGGGCAGCTGATTCCGTCGCGTGCATTCTTCGAGTGGTAGAGCGCTCGCTGGACCGGGACGCGCCCGCGTACTGGCTGACTCAGAAAGCGATCTCCTCTCTGACCGACATCGGAACGGAGAAGGCGCTCGACCATGTTCGGGGCATGACGGAGCCGATGTGGCCCAACGTCGTCCGCTGGCACGCTGCCTATGCTCTGGATATCGATGAAGAGCTCGGCTTCGATGAGGACACCATGATCGGATAGAGACCTGTCCCCGGAAGGCATGCCGACGGAAACCGTGTGGCCGGCGACCCGGCTCCGGCGGTATCGTCCCCGCTTCCCGGAGGGCCTGTCCGTCGGCTCCCCTCGCCCGAGAGCGGTTCACCATGAGCAGTCCGCCCGCGACGACGACCCTGTGGCGCCCCACCGGGCCTGCCGAGTTGGAGCTGGTGCGCGAGTCGGGGTGGCGGGCGTGGCCGCCTCGGCTTCCCGAGCAGCCCATCTTCTATCCCGTGCTCAACGAGGACTACGCCGTCAAGATCGCCCGGGACTGGAACGTGCCGCACGACGGGGCCGGCTTCGTGACCCGTTTCGAGGTCGACGCCGAATTCCTGCGCCGCTATCCCGTCCAGCAGGCCGGTGGGCAAACGATTCTCGAACTCTGGGTGCCCGCCGAGGAGTTGGACGAGTTCAACGCCCACATCGTCGGCGAGATCCAGGTGGTGCACGAGTTTCGCTGAGGTGCGGGGTGGGGACTACCGGCTCCGGCCCGCTACTTCTCCGTCTGCGCCACGAACTCCGCTGGGCTCAGCACCAGTTCGCCGTTGATGTCCACCACCGGCAGCTGCTCCTGGTCGTAACGGAAGTCCGGGGTGCCCACCGTTCCGTACGAGGAGAAGGCGCCCACCGACTCGCCCGCCCAGCGCATGTACGTGCCGTCCTGCACCTTGCGGTCGAAGGCCGGCGAGCGCAGGCCGTCGACCTTCTCCGCCACCGACAGCAGCACCGAAGGGTCGGCGTAACTGTCCGTGCCCGGGGGGAAGGGCTGGGCGGCGAGGAGGGCCGCGAGGTAGTCCATGAACGCGCTCTGGCTTTCGTCGCTCGCCGCCGCCAGCGCCGACAGGGCGCGCTGGGAGCCCTCGCCGCCGACCGTGTCGTCCAGGATCGCCGCGAAGTGGAACGCCACGCCGTAGCGGCCCTCGTCAGCACCCTTGCGGACCGTCTCCAGCAGCGCCTTCGCCATGTCGTGGCTGCCCCGGTCGCGCATCTCCAGGAAGATCTGCAGCCGGTGCGGGGCGTCGAGGTCGCCGTAGAAGAGGGTCAGGTCGCCGGTGCCGGTCGTGTGCGCGGGGGGCACGGAGGATGCGGAATCGCTCATGCTTCCGAGCGTGGCACACCCCGCCCGCGCCCACGACCGGAGCGGCCCACCGCTCCACGCAGCGCACCGCCCTCACAGGTAGTCGTGCACCACCCCCGGGCTCCCCAGCGTCAGATCCGTCAGCAGATGGCTCACCGAGACGATCTCGCGCACCGGCAGGTCCGCCAACGGCGCCATCACGTGCTCGAAGAGCTGCAGGCGGGCCGGGCCCGTCCACGCGCCCTTGATCTCGACGTCCGTGATCTCGGCGCGTACCAGCTCGCAGATGCGCGGCTGCCCGTCGAAGCCGGGGAGTTTCTTCAGCATGTACGTGGGGACGGCGATCTCCTCGCGCGCCTTGTCGACGGCGAGGGGGTAGTACTTGTAGCCCATGGTGGCCGTCGCCACCCGCACCGAGCCGTAGTCGAGCGTGCCCGTCAGGGTGTCGGTCTCCAGCGCCAGGCGGGGGCTGCCGAGCTTCTTGGGGTACGCGCCCAGTTCGCGCCCGGAGGCGATGGCGGCGAAGTCGTCGACGTACATCGCCATGTTGTACTCGCCGCGTACGCCGTCGAGTTCGACCACCGCCAGCTGCCCGCACTCGGTGTAGTCGCCCAGCCCCGTCACGTCCGGCATCCGCATGACCTCGAAGCGCACCAGCGGTTCGGGGATGGTCAGCGGTTCGGGGACGAAGCGGCGCAGCGCCTCGGGGTCGGTGCGGTAGACGATGTTGAAGTACTCGCGGTCGACGAACTTGTAGCGCGTCTTGGGAAAGGCCGGCGCCCCCAGGGGCGTGGTCCACTCCGCGACGACGTCCTCGGCCTTCACCGCTCGGCCTTCTCCAGGGCGACGGTGGTGTCGCCGGGGCCGACGGGCTCGCCGTCCTTGCCGTACATGTAGAAGCCCTGGCCGGTCTTGACGCCGAGGTGGCCGGCGTCGACGTACTTCTTCAGCAGCTCGCGCGGGCCCTTGGGGAGGTTGGGGTTCTCGGCGGCGTAGTGGGACTCGATGTCCAGGACGACGTCCAGGCCGACGTGGTCCATCATCAGGAACGGCCCGGCGGGCGTCCCCATGTTGATCCTCCACATGGCGTCGACGTCCTGCGGGGTGGAGACGCCCTCGGCGACCACCTCCAGGGCCTCGCGCTTGATGGCGGCCCAGATGCGGTTGAAGATGAAGCCGGTCGACTCCTTGCGCGCCAGGAAGGGGTGCAGGCCGTACTGGGGCAGCACCTTCTCCAGGAAGGTGAAGATCGCCGGGTCGGTGTGTCCGTCGGACATCATGTCGAGCGCGTTCTGCAGCGGCGGCATGTAGAAGTGCATGTTCAGCACGCGCTCGGGGTGCTTGACGTTGTCGATGAACTCGCTGGAGGCGTACGAGGAGGAGTTGCTCGCCAGGATCGCGTCCGGCTCGGCCAGCGCGTCGAGCTTGCCGAAGATGTCGCGCTTGAGGTCGAGGTGCTCGGGAACGGCCTCGATGACGAGCCAGGCGTCGGCGACGGCGTCCTTCTGGCTGTCGGTGATGTCGACGCGGCCGGGGGTGCCGCCGACCTTGGCGGCGACCTTGGCGATGTTCGCGTCGACGTAGGCGCGGGCGTCCTCCAGGGCGGGCTTGGAGGGGTCGCAGATACGGACCTCGCCGCCCCGGTCGCAGAACATCAGGGCGATCCGGCGGCCGAGGGTGCCTGCGCCGATGACCGCGACCGGGCGGCTCTCGATGGCAGTGGGGAGGGTGAACGCCATGCGTCTCCTGCTTTCGGGGGGAGGTTCGTCGGGGTCGCGACGAGGCCGCCCAAAAGCCGGGTCGGGCCCGCGCGCCGCTCTCAGCTTCGGTGCGGCGCCGGGCCGCGGCCAGCGGTGTTGGTGCAGTCGGGCGACGCGGCCGTCCCCGCCCCGTACGCCCTCAGCCCCCCAGCGACACCACCGTCGCGCCCGCCTCGCCCTGCGGGGTCAGGTAGCTGACGCTGTCGCCGGCGCGGCGGCCCAGGAGGGCCCGGCCCAGCGGGCTGTCGGCGGTCACCAGCGTCGGGTCGAGTTCGTCGGCGACCTCGCCGACCCGCAGCGTCGACTCGCCGCCGTCGGAGAAGCGCACCGTGACGGAGCTGCCCACGCCGATGACGCCCTCGGGCGGCGGCCCGGCGATCTCCGCCTGGCGGATG
The DNA here is from genome assembly GCF_042663125.1 of Streptomyces polyrhachis. Classification (NCBI taxonomy): domain Bacteria; kingdom Bacillati; phylum Actinomycetota; class Actinomycetes; order Kitasatosporales; family Streptomycetaceae; genus Streptomyces; species Streptomyces polyrhachis. Next base: position 6,421 of record NZ_JBHSZO010000019.1, read on the forward strand.
CGGGTCTCCAGCTCGGCGATGCGCCCGTCGAGGCGGGTGGCGTCGGTGGCGCGCTGCAGTTCGTCGGCCGCGTCCGCCGCGTCGCCCGCGACGTCGTCGCTGCGGAAGGTCGCGGCGACGGCCGCGCGTTCGGTACGCAGGTCGGCGAGCTTGTGCTGCAGCTGCTCCAGCGCGTGCGGGCTGATGGGCTCGGGGTCGCCAGTCATGTGCGGTGCTCCGGGGGTGAGTTGGGGCCGTAACAGGAGGGTGTACGGGGCCCTGCGGGCGCCGCGCACACCCCCATTACCCCACCGCGCGCCGCCGCGCGCACCCGATCGTCCGCCTCGACAGGAGACGTGGGTGCCTCCCCTCGCCTTGGCCCCTTCCGATTGCGGAGTGCGCCGCTCCGCGTTTCAGTGGGGATGACCCCTACCGCGGATACGGAGCCGTTATGTCGATGTCGTTCGGTTCGTCCGACCCGTTCAGCGATCCCTTCGGCGATCTGCTGAACCGCTTCTTCGGGATGTCGCCGCAGACATCGCCGCCGGCCGTGCAGCGGGTGCCCATCGGGCGGCTGCTGACGGAGTCCTCCCACGAGCTGCTCAACCTGGCCGCCGGCAAGGCCATGGACGACGGCACCTCCGACCTGGACACCGAGCACCTGCTGTGGGCGGCGACGAAGGTCGAGCCCGCCCGCACGCTGCTCAAGCAGGTCGGTGTCGAGCCCGACGAGCTGGCCGACCTGGTCGCCGAGGCGCTGCCCTACGAGTCGGGTACGCCCTCGGCCGAGCCGGGCCTGACGCCCGCCGCCAAGCGCACCCTGGCCAACGCCTACCAGCAGTCCCGGGCCGCCGGCGCCGACTACATCGGCCCCGAGCACATCCTCTCCGCGCTGCTGGACGGCGAGGGCTCCGGGGCGACGAAGCTGCTGCGCGCCGAGGGCCTGGACACGGACCGCATCGCGCGCCGTACGGAGGAGGCGACCCGCGGCGAGGGGCAGCCCGGCTCGGGCCGCAGGCCGCAGAAGGGTGGCAGGGGTATGCAGGGTGCGCAGGGCAAGGAAGGCCAGGAGTCGGCGCTGGAGGAGTTCGGGCGCAATCTGACCGACGAGGCCCGCGAGGGCAAGCTCGACCCGGTCGTCGGCCGCGGCGAGGAGATCGAGCAGACCGTGGAGATCCTCTCGCGGCGCTCGAAGAACAACCCCGTCCTGATCGGTGAGCCCGGTGTGGGCAAGACCGCCATCGTGGAGGGCCTGGCCCAGCGCATCGTCGCCGGGGACGTGCCCGAGACGCTGAAGGACAAGGAGGTCATCTCGCTGGACCTGTCGGGCATGGTGGCGGGCGCGCAGTACCGCGGCCAGTTCGAGGAGCGCCTGAAGAAGGTCATCAAGGACGTCCAGGACTCCGAGGGCGACATCATCCTGTTCATCGACGAGCTGCACACCGTCGTCGGCGCGGGCGCGACCGGCGAGGGCTCGATGGACGCGGGCAACATGCTCAAGCCGGCGCTGGCGCGCGGCGAGCTGCACGTGGTGGGCGCGACGACCATCGACGAGTACCGCAAGCACGTGGAGAAGGACGCCGCGCTGGAGCGGCGCTTCCAGCCGGTGCTGGTGCCCGAACCCAGCGTGGACGAGACGGTCGTCATCCTGGAGGGCCTGCGCGACGCCTACGAGGCCCACCACAACGTGCGCTTCACCGACGACGCGCTGGCCGCCGCGGCCGTACTGTCCGACCGCTACATCGGCGACCGCTTCCTGCCCGACAAGGCCATCGACGTGATGGACCAGGCCGGCGCCCGGGTGCGGCTGCGCAGCGCGGCGCGCTCCACGAAGATCGTGGAGTGCGAGGACAGGATCGCCAAGCTGCGCCGGGAGCGCGACCAGGCCATCGCCGCCGAGGACTACGACAAGGCGGGCCGGCTGAAGAAGGAGATCGCCACCGCCGAGGCGGAGCTGGCGGGTATCGACGAGCGCCGCGAGGGGGTCGTGTCGGTCACCGAGAAGGACATGGCCGACGTCGTCTCCAAGCGCACCGGCATCCCCGTCTCGCAGCTCACCGAGAGCGAGAAGGAGAAGCTCCTCCAGCTCGAGAGCGCGATGCACGACCGCATCGTCGGCCAGGACGAGGCCGTCACCGTGGTGTGCGAGGCGGTACGCCGCAACCGCTCCGGCATGGGCGACCCCGACCGGCCCGTCGGCTCGTTCCTCTTCCTGGGCCCGACGGGTGTCGGCAAGACGGAGGTCGCCAAGACCCTCGCCGAGATCCTCTTCGGCAGCCCGGACAAGCTCGTGCGCTTCGACATGAGCGAGTTCCAGGAGAAGCACACCGTCTCGCGGCTGGTGGGCGCCCCTCCCGGATACGTCGGGTACGAGGAGGCCGGCCAGCTCACGGAGAAGGTGCGGCGCAACCCGTACTGCGTGGTCCTCTTCGACGAGATCGAGAAGGCCCACCCGGACGTCTTCAACATCCTGCTGCAGATCCTGGACGACGGCCGCCTGACCGACGGCCAGGGCCGCACGGTGGACTTCCGGCACTGCGTCGTCATCATGACGTCGAACCTCGGCTCGCACCTCATCCTCGCGCACGACGGTGAAGTGGACGAGATCAAGGACCAGTTGATGGACGAGCTCAAGGCGCACTTCCGCCCCGAGTTCCTCAACCGCATCGACGACATCGTGGTCTTCTCCGGTCTGAAGGAGAAGGACCTCGAGCAGATCCTGACGCTGATGCTGGCCCAGAGCGAGGGCCGCGTCCGGGCGCAGGACATGGAGCTGAAGGTCACTGAGGGGGCGCGCAAGTTCCTCATCGACCACGGCTACCAGCCGGAGTTCGGCGCCCGGCCGCTGCGCCGCACGATCCAGAAGGAGCTGGACAACCGCCTCGCGTCGCTCATGCTCAGCGGGGACGCGGAGCCCGGCGACACGATCGTGGTGGACCTGGAGGACGGCACCCTGCACACGGCGGTGGTCAAGCCGGGCGAGGAGTCGCCGCAGAAGTCCACGGGCGGGAAGGGCTCCACGGCGAAGGACGCGGCAAAGGAGCCGGCGAAGGAGACCGGGGGTGCGAAGCCGGCGGCGAAGAAGAAGCCCGCCGCCTCCGCCAAGAGCGCGTCCGGCAGCGGGCAGGCGTCCCAGGAGGGGAGTCCGCAGTCGGGCGGCGACGGTAAGGACGGGCCGAAGAAGCCCAAGAAGTAGTCGCAGCCAGGCAGTTCGCTCGGGGTTTTTCCGAGGACGCGCCGGGCGCCCGCGCCGGGCGCGTCCCGCGGCTCTGAAGGAGTAGCTGTGTCTCATCACCACAAGTCCAACGACGAGGTCGAGGGCAACCCGGACACCGGCCACAGCCGCGGCATGCCGCTGCGTCCGGACGTAGAGGAGCTGCAGGAGCGCACCACGGCGGACCGCCTGCTGGCCGGGCTGCCGGCCGAGGGGGCGCCCGACGAGGAGGTCCTCTACGAGGAGGAGTGGACGGAGATCGGCCGCGAAGCCGCGGACGGCGAGATCCGTACGGGCAAGGAGACGCGCAGGGAGCGCTCCGAGACGCCGCCGCCCTCGCACTACGACGGGGACTGACGGGCGGGGCCGTCCGCGGGGCCGCCCGCGGGGTCATCAGCACGGCGGCGCCCCCGGCCTGATCGGGCCGGGGGCGCCGGGTCGGAGAACGGGGTTCGCCATGGCCGAGGACGGGCACGAGCACGACACCAGCGACGGCGGGCAGGACCGGCGCCCCAGGGCCGGGGCCGCCCACCTGGGCGTCTCGGCCGCGGTGGTCGCGCTGCTGTTCGTCATCCTGCGGCTGCTGGCGGTCACCCACTACGAGTGGGACGTGGCCTTCGCCCTCTCGGACTCGATCAACTTCGGCGACAGCCTGGGCGTCCTGATCGGCACGTTCCTGGGCGAGACCCGGTGGAGCATGACGCTGCTGGCCTTCCTGCTCCCGCTGCTGGCCGCGGGCCATCTGCGCCGGCTGCGGAGCGGCCAGTGGTTCATCGGCCACACGCTGGCCCTCATCGTCCTGGGCTGCGTGTTCGTCGCCGCCGTCATCACCTTCCGCGCCTGGCCCGCGCTGATCGTCCTCGCCGTGATGTCCGCGCTGCAGCTGCTCCTCCGGCGCACCCGCCTGGGCCTGGAGGTCATCAGGAAGCTCAGCGCGCGGACGGGCCTGCTCACCATGGCGGCCGTCCTCCTCATGGCCGGCGGCAGCGACACCATGTGGGTCCCGAAGGAGCGCATCGAACTGCGCCACGGTCAGCACGAGTTGACCGGCTACGTGGTCTCCGACACCGGGGCGTTCGTGAAGGTGCTCACGGAGGACGAGCGCCGGATCGAGATCCTGAGCGACGACGACATCGCCAAGCGCACCGAGACCGAGGACTGAGGACTGAGGACTGAGGGCGCCTCCTCCCACCGGCGCCTTGTGGGGACGGCACGGCGACGCATATCGTCCCGATGTATCAACTCGATATATCGGGTCGGCAGTTGCGGCCGCCCGCGCACGCCGGAGGTACGGATGAGGCAGATCGACTGCGACACCGGGCAGCACCGGCACTACGCGCGCGGCCGCGCGCTCGGCCCGGAGCAGCTGCGGGCGTGGCTCGACGCGTTCGAGGCGGTGCTGCCCGAGCGGCGCCCGCTGGCCGGGCTGGACGTGGGCTCGGGGACCGGCAGGTTCAGCCCCGCCCTGGCGGAGGCGTTCGGGCCGCTCACCGGCGTCGAGCCGTCGGTATGGAGGAGGCCGTCGCCGCCGACCCCGACGCCCCGGCCCCGGTCTTCCCCGAGACCCTGCTCACGCTCCAACAGCCCTCGTAACGCGGTGAGATGAGGGCAGGGGCCGTACGCCGCCGAGCGCCTGCCGGAGTTGTTGCGCGAGAACACCCCGCGCGCGAACACCCCGGCGGTCGAGGGCAGCCCCGGGCACCGGCAGGCGACGGCCCCTCCCCCGCGCCTCAACCACCCAGCGCGTGCCCGGTCGTTGCGTCCACGTGGCCCGGGACCTCCTCGTGGCGGTCGCCCACGCTCAGCGTCCCGGTGGGCTCGAACATGAGGATCGCGGCGCCGGACGGGGCCGACGGCCTGTGCTCCGTCCCCCGGGGGACGGTGAAGACCGACCCCTTGGGCAGTACGACCGTGCGCTCCCCGCCCGCCTCGCGCAGGGAGATGCGCAGCTCTCCGTCGAGTACGAGGAAGAACTCGTCGGTGTGGTCGTGGACGTGCCAGACGTGCTCGCCCTCGACCTTGGCGACACGGACGTCGTAGTCGTTGACGTGTGCGACGACGCGGGGGCTCCACAGGGCCTCGAAGGAGGCCAGTGCCTGGGCGAGGGCGATGGGTTCGGTGTCCATGGACGCATCCTGACCGACCCCGCGCCCCCGCCGCCAGTAGCGCGGGGCGTGCGCGGACACTCCACCCGGACCGGTCGTGAATCGTCCTATGCGGCCGCATCCCCCATGCGGACATGAGAGTCTCAACTCAGGTCGCTTGCACACCGCTTGCACGGAGGATCCCCTTGACACAGTGGACCTGGGCCACCCCTCGGGCCCGTAACGAGCCGACGCTGTTCATCGGGCGCGCCAAGGAGCTGGACGCCGTGCGCGGCGCGGTGACGACGGCGCGGGTCGTCACGCTCACCGGGCCCGGCGGCGTGGGCAAGAGCCGCGTCGCCCTGCGGGCCGCCCACGAGCTGTCGGTCGACTTCGCCGACGGGGTGAGCATCGTCGAGCTGAGCGGTCTGCGCGACGCCGAGCTGCTCCCCCACACGGTCGCCGCCGCGGTGGGGCTGCCCGAGATCGCGGCGCAGGACTCGATGGGCCAGCTGATCGACTACTTCGCCGACAAGCAGGCGCTCCTGGTGCTGGACACCTGCGAGCACCTGGTGGACGCGATGGCGATGTTCGTCGACATCCTCCTGCACAACTCCTCCGGGCTCGTCCTCCTGCTGACCAGCCGCCAACCCGTGGCGCTGGCGGGCGAGTTCGTCCTGGCCATCCCGCCGATGGCGGAGCCGGCGGCGGACGCGACGGAGGACAGCAACGACGCCCTGGCGCTGTTCGCGTCGCGGGCCAGGGCCGCACTGCCGTCCTTCGAGTTGAACGAGGGCACCCGCGCCGAGGTCATCGCGCTGTGCCGGCGACTGGACGGCATCCCGCTGGCCATCGAGCTGGCCGCCGTACGGGTGCGCACGATGCCGCTGGAGCAGATCCTCGCCCGCCTCGACGACCGCTTCCGCCTGCTGTCCGGGGTGCGCTCGGCCCAGGCGCGCCACCAGACGCTGCGTACCACGATCGAGTGGAGCCACGAGCTGTGCTCGCCGCAGGAGCAGGAGCTGTGGGCGTGCCTGTCGGTGTTCGCCGGCGGCTTCACGCTGGAGGCCGTCGAGGCGGTCAGCGAGGGCTGCGGGGTGGCGTCCTGGGACGTACTGGACCTGCTGGGCGCCCTGGTGGACAAGTCGGTGGTGCACCGGGTGGACGGCCCCGTCGAGCACCGCTACCGGATGCTCGACACGGTCCGCGAGTACGGCGCCGAGCGCCTGAAGGCGCTGGGCCGCACCGAGGAGTACGGGCACCGCCACCGCGACTTCTTCCTCGCCACCGCCACGCGGGCGGGCGAGGAGTGGCTGAGCGACAAGCAGACCGAGTGGGTGCGCCGCCTGACCGCCGACCTCGACAACTGCCGGGTCGCCATCGAGTTCTCCGTCGCGCATCCCGGCGACGGGGCCGCGCTGCGGCTGGTGAACGGCCTGTGGGGGCTGTGGCTGGGCGCGAGCAGGCTCACCGAGGCCCGGCGCTGGACGGACAAGGCGCTGCTCGCCGAGCCCGAGGCGGGCGTGGACCACGGCGTCGCGCTGTACTTCGCCTCCTACTACGCGCTGCTGCAGTCCGACCGCGCCGCCAGCGAGACGGTCCGGCGCTGCCGGGCGACGGCCGAGCTGCTCGACGACGACTTCCTGCGCGGGCGCACCTCGGCCGTGGAGGCGTTCGAGGTCCTCATGTGGGGCCGCGACACCGACCGGGCGCAGGCGATGTTCGAGAGGTCGCGGGCGGAGCTCGCCGACTCCGGCGACCTCTTCCCGCTGATCGCCGGCTACATCAACACCGCGGTGTTCCTCGCCGGCCACGGTGAGCCGGAGCTGGCGCTGCAGGAGACGAAGACCGCCCTGGAGAAGCTGGCGCACATCCCCCGGGAGCGCTGGGCGCGCAACTACATGCTGATCACGCAGATGCTGGCCCTGTGGGCGGTCGGCAAGCTGGAGGACAGCCGCGAGCTGGGGCAGTCCGTACTGCCGTCCATCGCCGAGCAGGGCGAGACGATGAGCCTCGCCGCCACGGTGGAGTTCCTGTCCTGGGTGGCCGGTGCGGAGCACGAGCACGAACTGGCCGCGACGCTGCTCGGCGGCGCGACCACGCTGTGGCGCCAGGTGGGGGCCACGCTGTGGGGCGTACGGGCCCTGAACACGCTGCACACCGACATCGAGAACACCCTGATGCTCAGCCTGGGCGCCGAGCGCTTCAGCCAGGCATACACCCACGGGACGATGCTCCCCGTCCCCGAGCTGGTCGACCTCGCCCTCGGCCGCGCGCCGGAGACCGCGCGCGTGCCACCGCAGGACCGGCGCGACGGCAGCGCCCTGGGCCCGCTCACCCCGCGCGAGCGCGAGGTCGCGGCCCTGATCGCGGAGGGGCTGAGCAACCGGCAGATCGCGGAGCGGCTGGTGATCTCCAAGCGCACGGCGGACGCGCATGTCGACCACATCCTCACCAAGTTGGGCTTCAACTCACGGGCGCAGGTCGCGGCGATGGTGGACGCGAGGAAGCCGAACGGGGGGTGAGGGGCGGCCCCGCAGGACCCGTGCCGGGGCCCCCGTCCCATCCGGAAGATCACCTTCGGGTGGATCGCGATCATTCTCGCTTGCGGCGCAAGCGAACCCCCTAGCGTCTGACGCATGGTCAGTTCTTCGCACGAGGCGTTGCACCGGATCTTCCAGGAGGACACCGGCCTGCTGATCCGCACCTTCGAGCATCTGCTGGGCGTCGATGGTGGTCCGGCCGCTGGTCCTGGGGCCGGACAACGTGCCCGTGGTCGAGAACGAGCGCCAGGCGGCCCAGGACGTACCGCTCGCGGTGTTCTCGGCGATCACGCACAGTAAGGGGGAGGCGGCGCCTGCCATACTGGAGGCGGTGGCCGCCGCGCTGGGGACACTCGACCCGGACACGGCAGTGATCTTCGCGGAGTACGTGGAAGCCGGTCTGCCCGAGGGCGCGGCACGATCAAGGTGGAGGGCGTTGATGAGCACACTCGGCTATTTCTTCCGCTCGGAGGCCGCCGAGCAGGTCCGCGAGGAGGGGCGCGAGCAGGGCGCGGTGCGCCAGGCCGCGCGTACCGTGCTGAACATCCTCGACCACCGGGGGATCGAGGTCCCGGAGGCGGCTCGCGCGCGGATTCTGGGCTGTACGGACATAGGGCTTCTGGAGCTGTGGTCGCTGCGGGCACTGAGCGCGCCGGATGCCGAAGCCCTGTTCACGCCGGACGCTGGCGACGCGGGCGCGCCCCGTGCCGGCGACGGGGGCTGACAGGGTCTGACGGACGGCGGCGGCGCGAGATCCTCGCCGAACCGGGAGCGGTCCCACGAGACGGTGGCCGCACCGTGCAGGGCCACCTGCCCAACCGGCCCGTCGCAACGCTGCATCCACCGTCGGTCCCACCGCATAAACCCGTCGTCCAGGCCCGCGACTGCCTCCTACTCTGGCGTAGTGAACTCCCCTACCACCCCCGCCTCCGACGCCCGTACGGACCGTGCCATCGCCGCCGTACTCGGCTCCGCCGTCGGTGACGCGCTCGGGGCGCCCTTCGAGTTCGGACCCGAGGGCGCCTTCTCCGCGCGTTTCCCGGCGGCCGGGTGCGGCGGGGAGATGTGCGGGGGCGGTGGCTGGGACGTCGGGGAGGCGACCGACGACACGCAGATGGCAGTGCTCGTCGGGGAGTCGCTGGTGGAGTGCGGGGGACTTCAACTGCCCGAGGTATTCCAGCGGTTCCGGCGGTGGGCGGCCGGGGATCCGAAGGACATCGGGCTGCAGACCGAGAGCGTGCTCACCAGCGGCGACCCCTGGGACCTGGCCGCCGCGCTGCACTTCCAGCACAACGGCCGGGCGGCGGGCAACGGCGCGCTGATGCGCGCGGCCACCTCGGCGGTGTACTTCGCGCCGCTCGGCCGCGAGGCCACCATGGACGCCGGCCGCCGCCTCGCGGCGCTCACCCACGGCGACCGCGCGGCCTGGGAGGGCACGGCGATCCTCCACGAACTGGTCCGCACCGCCCTGGACGGCGGCGACCCGCTCACCGCCCTGCCCGCCATCCTCGCCGAGGTCCACCCCGACCACCGCGCCCGCTACACCACCGTCCTATCCCCCGACTGGCACCCCGACCAGGCCACGGAGTTCAACGGCGCGGTCTGGCCCTGCCTGGGCTCCGCCGTCTGGGCGCTGCGTACAACGTCCTCGTACGAGGAGGCCCTACGCGCGGCGATCGACCTGGGCGGCGACACGGACACGGTGGCGGCGGTAACCGGCACCCTGGCCGGCGCACTCCACGGCACGGCCGCCATCCCGCCCCGCTGGACGACGCCCCTGCACGTCCCGCTGCCGGGCTTCGGGGGGCGGGTACTGCACGTACCGGAACTCACGGAGTTGGCGCGGAAGTTGGCGGGCGGCTGCACGGAGCCGGTGGCGTAACGCCGCGGTCCGGGCCCCGGCCCGCTGGAGGGCGGGGGGAAGTGACTCAGAAGACTGTGGGACTTCAAGTTCGAATTGGACATGCCTGTCCCGTCCCAAAGGGTCGATGGTTGGGCAGACTGCGCGTGCGTCCCTTGGGCTTCATCGCTCAGCAGACCGCTGACTTGGCATGGTGTCCCCATGGAAACTGGATTCCCATGGGGCTCTACACCGACCGTCGATCTCCGCCTGTGGCGCTCCGACGCCATCGTGCTGTTCGACTGGCTGATGAGTACCGACCTGAACACTGTGCCGATCACGCACCCGTCCCAGAAGCAGGCCCTCGCAGACCTGCTGACACGGCTGGAGGAGGTGGACGTTATCGAGTCCACCGAGGAGGAGATCGCCGCAGCGCAGGAAGAAGTAGCCAAGGACATGGGCTGGTAGGACGCCGAGTCAGGGACCGGCAGCCTAGTTCTGGGCGTGGTGATTGCGCATCAGGACGTTGGCGTCGCTGACCGCCGAAGCGTCTCCTCCGGATCGGGCCCGGGCACGTTCGGCGGCGAGGTGGGCGCAACGTTCGCACCCGTCGACCGGCGCAGGTGGCGGCGGCCAGTACTCGAACACCCCCGGCTCGTTCCTCGTCGAGGTGGTGTCACTCATGTCGGCCTCCGGTGGCGCGGGCACTCGCACGGAGGCCACGCGGCGGTGATGTCCGGCCGGCACGCAGCGGGGAGGATGCGCCTCGTCGGCCCCCAGGTCCGACCACTGTCCTTCGATACGCGCAGAGTCAGCAACGGCCGGGAAGCGTCGGCGTCCACGGCCCGTAGGTGATTCGCCATACAGACGACGCTAGGGAGCCACAACGCACGTACGCCAGGAATGTGCACCGATGTACACGTGCCCTCTCCTGTCAGGGAGTTGGTGCCCTCGCCCCCTTGACGCGACCGCGCGGAAGCGTGACCGTCGTGTACATCTACGACCACACCGAGCGTGGGAGGCAGCCATGCCCTTACTGTTCATCGGCATCGACCCCAACACCGGAGACGGCGAGAGCCCCACCGTATGGGTGGACACCGACGCGAAGGAGCTGGTCCTGCAGGGCTGGAAGCCGGACCCCGAACTCCACGCGCAGTGCGCCGCGTTCGAGGCACCCGGGCACGCGGTCGGCATCCCCGACAGCGAGCAGCTGGTCCGGATCCCGGCCCGCATGATCGGCGACATCAGGAAGGCGTGCGATGCCCTCGAACGTGCCGGCCTTTGACGAACTGCTGCGCAGTGCGCGGCACACTGCCGTGCACCTGGAGATGCGCGACGCGTACGCCGTCGACAGCGAGAAGGACGCCTTCGCGGCCTGGCGCAGCGGCTTTCGCCACGATCCGGCGGACCGTGCCTCGTGGTGGCGTCCCTGGCTCGACCTGATCGCCGAGACCGTCGCCCGGGGCGTCGTCGTACGCCGTGCCCGGATCGTGTCCGAGCCGGTCACCGACTACATCCGCTACGAGCACTCGGGCACCTTCACGAACCTCGCCGCGGGCGAACTGGTGCGCTGGCTCCCCCGCCGGCGCGCCTCGGACCTGTGCCTGCCCGGAAACGACTTCTGGCTCATCGACGACCGCCTCATCCGCTGGAACCACTTCACCGGTGACGGCGCCTCGGCGGGCGGCGAGATGAGCGAGGACCCGGCGGCCGTGAAGCTGTGCGCCTCCGCCTTCGAGGCGGTGTGGGAGCGGGCCGTCCCGCACGAGGACTACCAGATCCGCTGACAGAAGGAACCGGACAGGCCAGCCCATGCCCATCTCCCCCTCGTCCGCGGCGCAGGCCGCGCGCGCAGGCGTCGCACACCGGCTCCGCGAACTCCGCCAGGACGCCGGGCTCACCGGGAGTGAGCTGGCTGTCCGCTGCGGCTGGACGCACCCCAAGACGTACCGGATCGAGAACGCCCGGACGCCGCCCTCCCCCGCCGACATCCGGGCGTGGTGCCGTGCCTGCGGGAGCACGGACCAGGCGGCGGACCTCATCGCCGCGTCCCGCACCGCGGAGTCGATGTACGTGGAGTGGCGGCGCCGCCAGCGCACCGGGCTCAAGCAGCTCCAGGAGTCGTACGTCGCCCTGTTCCGCTCCACGCGGCTCTTCCGCGTCTACTCCGGCACTCTGATCCCCGGGCTGCTGCAGACCGAGGGATACGCCTCCGCACTGCTGTCCGCCATCACCGAGTTCCGCGAGATCCCCAACGACGTCACCGCGGCGGTATCCGCCCGCCTGGAGCGGTCCCGGATCATCCACGAGCCGGGGCGGCGGTTCGTGCTCCTCATCGAGGAAGCGGCCCTGCGCTACCGCATCGGGGAAGCCGAGGCGATGGCCGGCCAGCTCGGCTACCTGCTGACCGTGGGGGCCCTGCCCGCCGTCTCCCTCGGCATCATCCCCAGCGCCGCCCCCGCCCGCCCGATGTGGCCGCAGGAGACCTTCCACATCTACGACGACGCGCTCGTGTCCGTCGAGCTGCTGTCCGCCCGCGTGACGCTCACGCAGCCGTCCGAGATCGCGCTGTACGTGAAGGCGTTCGAGCAGCTGCGCCGGCTCGCGGTGTACGGGGCGCAGGCGCGTTCCTTGATCCTTAAGGCCATCGAGGCGCTCGAGTGAGACGCCCGTGGAGCGCGTAGGATGAGCTGATCGTCGGGCTGCGTGACGGCCCCAACTACCAGGCAGAGCCGGTTTCTGAGGGTGTGTCGGTCCCGTGCGCTAATCTGGTCGCGCTGCGCAACGCGGCTCACAACGCAACGCCTCGGATGGCGACTGCAACGCCAAGTCCGGGGCTCGCACGGAGAGAACAGGTTCCCGTGGCTGCTGCTCCACAGCCTATCGTTCCGGAAGTCCCCTCCGGAACCCGGGTCTCACCGCCCGACGCGGATGTCCCACGCCTTCCCGCAGCCCAGACAGTGCGGCGTGCCAGCGTATCCGCCTACCGTGCCATCCGCGCGCAGAGCGACTGCGCCATGTTCTGGCATCTGCGGGTGATTCCCGCGCAGTTCGAACCACTGTCCACCGCATCCCATGCAGACCGCGGGCTCGCGCCCATCGGCCGCGGGCGTGGTCCGCCTCTGGGCAAGATCAACCACGTTCGTCATGACGTCCTCCCGGCAGTCGGGCTGGGCGAATCGAAAGTAAGGAGGCAGAGATGCGTAGGCATCTCCCCAAGGGTCCCAACGGATCCTGGAAGACGGGTCAGCGCGTCCCGGAGACGGGGTTCTGGGTCGACCAGAACGGGCTGATCAACCACTTCGAGGTGGGCGACACGTTCCCCCCGACGTGCACCGGTTTCAGCCGGAAGAGCGAGTGCGCGTACCGCATCCGCGTCGAGGTCGCCGCGCAGGCGTCCTGACTGGTGACTTTGGTGGTTGCCGCCACCTGAGTCACTGAGCGAGAAACACGAGGGGTGGAGGACCAATGGTTCTCCACCCCTCCCCTACGTCTACAGCTCCCCGGTGCACGCCGGTGGAGAACGTCTTCCCACAATAGGGCTAGACCATGTGGGCCTGACAACCGGCCGTACGGAGCTAACCCATATCGCCATTGGAATGTAACGAAGATGGCGCAACAGTGCCCGAAATCCACTGGTCTTCACACAGAAGAGCTCGGCGTCCTCACCGGGGCACCCGCGCTGGCGGACTTCTGCGACCAGTTCCTCGACCACATGGGCCCCGCAGTCCTTCGCCTGCGCGAGGAGCCCCGGCTTCATCATGACCGCGCCCGGCTGCGCTGGGAGATCCTCCTCGGCGACGGTACGTCCTTCGCGGCCGGCACCGACGTAGTCCATCTCGACGGGGACGGCCGGATCAGCGCGATCACCGCGTTCCTGGACCGGACACCGGAGGGCTTCTATCCGGGGGCGCACCATTGAGGGTGATACTGAGCACGGCTCACCAGTCCCCCCGAGGAGAGGGTTTCGCCCTCAGGTGGCCTGGTCCTGATCGTCGCGGGGTTGGTCGGGACGGGCTGATGTCGCGGGTGACCATGGGGGAGAATGGTGCGCATGACAACGTGAAGAGCACCGACCAGGCGGCAGGGTTGGGTCAAGGTCGCGAGCTGGGACACCGTCAGGAACGGTGATCGCCGGATCTGCGACGCGTGCGAAACCGCGGTCTGCTCCTACGAGTTCCGGATGCATCCGGCCGAGTCCCCGATGTTCGAGCGGTGCGTCGGTTTGGCATGGTGTTCCGGATGCCGGGTCTACTCCGGTGCGATGGTTTACGTTCCCCGAGCGCGTGTCCTCGTCGACGCGCTGGCGTCCCTCCCTGCGGACGAGCGCGATCGACTGCTGCGCAGCGAGGCGAGACTGATCGCATACCTCGACGGCCGGGGCGGCGGCCGACCGTGATCGGCCCCGCCCCGAGTAATCGTCACGACCCGTGGAGAGCAGCTACCGCCAGTTGTACGCGGCTGTGGCGCGGTGTCTCGATCTCGTCCAGTATCGCGATCGCGAGATCGGCGTGTGCGATGAGGCCCGGGGCCGCCAGTGCCGTTCCGATCGCCGTCCGGTAGGCGCCGGTTGGGTCGGCGTCCGCGTTCAGGTCCAGCGGGGGAACGACCATCAGCCAGTCGAGTTGTGGGCCGGCCTTCAGGAGGAGGTCGTACTCCGCGACGTGCCCCTGCGCGAACGTCCGCCACGCCTGCGGGAAGTCCGGGGCGTCCATGATCCGTACGCCCGGGGACGTCTCCAGCGTCGTCGCGATGCCCAACGTCAGCAGCCGCCGTACCCCTGCCTCCCCCAGTCCTGTGATCAGCGCCTTTGCCGCCGCTGTGAAGAACTCCTGCGAGTCGATATCGAGGCGCACCGACGCGTTGAGGGCCGCGTCATGGCCCTCGGCCAGGGCCGCCACCGCATGCGGATCGGTCACGTCCCCCTGCACGACAGTGATCCGCCCGCCTCCCAGGTCCCGGTGCTTCGCGGGGTCGCGGACCACCGCTGTCACCCGGTGGCCGCGGGTGACCGCCTCCGCCACCGCCGCCCGGCCGACCCGTCCGCCTGCTCCGAAAATGATGATGTCGTTGCTCATAGCGGCGACCGTAGGCCGGGGGTGCCTGGTTACTGCAAAGGTACTGGGCTACCGTCAAGCAGGTGAACGAGCCCTTGGACGCGGAGATGTTCGACGACCCCGCGTGCTCCGACCGCGCTCAGCCGTTCCGGGTCGGCGACAAGTGGACCGCGATGGTGCTGCGTTGCCTGGAGGTCGGCCCCCGCCGGTTTTCCGAGCTACGGGTACCGCTGCACTGGGTCACCCCCAAGGTGCTTACCGAGACGCTCCGTTCGATGGAGCGCAACGGTTTCCTGACCCGGACCGCCTACGACGAGAATCCGCCGCGGGTGGAGTACGCACTGACCGCGCTCGGCCGCTCTCTGCTGGGGCCGCTGGACACCGCCTGCGACTGGGCCCGTACGCACGTGACGGAGATCGTCGAGGCCAGGGCGGCGTACGAGGCGGGCTGACACACTAGGGCGGCCCGCCTCAATACCCCATCCGCTCACCCCTGTTGACGCCACCTCAGTGCCTGCGCACAGTGAGTTTCTCCCCCTCGATGTCCGGGTGCGGTACGTACGTGGCGAACCACTGGGGGTGGTACCAGAAGGTGGACTTGGCCAGCGCCATGACCGCCAGAACCAGCCGCCGACGCCGAAACGCCCACTGCCCGAGGCGGAAGAGATAGATCGACATTCCCCCACCGTTCGCCACCGCGGGGGCGGACGCATGCCCGGTGGACCGACGGGCTTACACGGGACGCCCGGCCGGCGGCCCGCTGCCTCGCCCCCGGGACGGCATGTGAGGATTCCGGAATTCGCCCCCCGCACCCGGCGTCCCCGGTGTCGAGGGCCTGGCCTATGTTTTCGTTCATGGCCATCCCACAGTCCAGAGACCCCTCGGTCTTCCACGCCGCGCTGCGCGAGCAGTTCGAGGTCTTCCTCCATGAGCATCGATCCGCGCTCAACGACAGCTTGAACGGGCTGACCGAGGAGCAGGCCCGCCGCTCGCTGGTCCCGTCCAAGACCACGCTGCTGGGCCTCGTCAAGCACGCCACGTTCGTCGAAAAGGTCTGGTTCGACGAGGCGATCACCTGCCGGTCCCGCGCCGAGATCGGCATCCCCGACACACCGGACGAGTCGTTCGACCTCGACGACAGCGACACCATCGCCTCCGTCCAACTGGCCTACCAGCAGGCCTGCGCGGCGTCCCGGCAGGCCGCCGCAGACCTGGAGTTGGACGATCTCGTACGGGGCAACCGCCGGGGCCCGCTGCCCCTGCGCTGGGTCTACCTCCACATGCTGCGCGAACTGGCCCAGCACTGCGGGCACGCGGACATCATCCGGGAGCAGCTCCTCGACAGCGCGGCGCACCGAGCCTAGAGCTGTCAGCCGGCCAGCGCGGCGAGGGTGTCGTCCAGATCGGTGGCCGTGGGCTGGTTGTGGGGGAGTCTGGCGAGGATCCTGGCCATGCCGCAGGTGTTGGTGAGGGCGGAGAAGACCAGGCCGCCGGCGACGCCCGCGGAAAGCCAGCGGGCCGCGTTCCAGCGCCGGCCTGCGATGAGGCCGGTCAGGACGAGGGATCCGGCGGCGAGGCGGACCTGGCGCTCCATGGCCCAGGGGGTACGGGTGCCGGTGGCGTGGTGGGTGCCGTGGCCGAGCTGCGTCCACGCGGTGGTGCCGCCGGTGAGGGTGGCGGCGGTGACGCCCTGATCGGCCAGGCGCCGGCAGGCGGTCTCGGAGCGGGCGCCGGAGGCGCACACGAGGAGGAGGTCGCCGCGGCCCGCAGCGGTCTTCAGCGCGGGCAGGGCGGTGTCGAGGTGGTCGAGGGGGATGTTGTGGGCGCCGGGCAGGTGGCCGGCGGCGTATTCGCCGGGCGTACGTACGTCGATGACGATCAGCTCGTGCAGGCGGGCGCTGGCCTGGTCGGCGGTGAGGGCGGTGGTGAGGGCCACGGGGGTTTCCTTTGCTCGGTCGGGAGATCCCCTTCGGCAGGATACTCAAGGGGGTGCCTCGACGGCGAAGGTGCGCTGCAGCAGGGTGCCGGTGACCTTGGCGGCCAGGCGTTTTCCGTCCCACGCGCCGAGGATCGCCGCCCGGTCCGCGCCGTCGGAGCACGCGCGGACCGGCCCCGCCCGCGCCCGCCGCCCCTTCACTGCGTCAACCCCGTTGCCCCCCGCCCCCCGGGCCGCCAGAATCCCCGCATGGAGATCCGTCGTATCACCCGGGCCCGGGACGTCGAGGCGGCCGGGCATCTGTTCGACGAGCCGCCGCTGCCGGAGGCGACCGGGAAGTTCCTGGCGGACGAGCGCCACCACCTCCTGATCGCCTACGTCGACGGCGCCCCGGTCGGGATGGTCACCGGGGTCGAGATGACGCATCCGGACAAGGGGACGGAGGTGTTCCTCTACGAGCTGGGCGTCGAGGAGCCCTTCCGCAACCGCGGTATCGGCCGCTCCCTGGTGGCCGCGCTCGCCGAGGTGGCGCGCGAGCGCGGCTGCTACGGGATGTGGACGGTCACGGACGAGGGCAATCCGGCGGCGCTGAGTACGTACCGCCGGGCCGCGGGCGTACCCGAGGCGGGGCAGGTGGCGCTCGTCTGGGACTTCGAGAAGGGGTAGCGCGCCTCACGCGGAGTGCGCGCCCCCCGCGCGCTCCGCCCCTCGGCCGGCGTGGCGCCCCGGCGTCACGCCGTCGGCTTGGGCGGCGGATGGTGCCCGCGCCGCACCAGGCCGCGCCGGTCGTAGTGCCGTGTCATCACGAAGCCGAAGGCCATCGAGAGCACGAAGCCCAGCACGAGCATCAGCCACGCCCGCAGCAGGCCCGCGTCCGCGCGGGCGTCGAAGTAGAGGATCGAGCGCACGCCGTCGGTGATCTGGCGCATCGGCTCGAAGGCGCCCAGGAAGCGGTAGAAGCCGGGGACGGCCTCCAGCGGGACCGCCGCGCCGGAGGACGGCAGCGCCAGGGCGAGGAAGACCAGCATCGACACCAGCTGGCCGATCCCGCCGAAGGCCGCGTTGATCGCCTGCACGCCCAGGCCGACGACGAGCATCACGCAGTACGAGAAGACCCACAGCAGCACCCGGTGATGGGCGTCCATGCCCAGGATCCCGATC
Source organism: Streptomyces polyrhachis (assembly GCF_042663125.1). Taxonomy (NCBI): domain Bacteria; kingdom Bacillati; phylum Actinomycetota; class Actinomycetes; order Kitasatosporales; family Streptomycetaceae; genus Streptomyces; species Streptomyces polyrhachis. The sequence continues at coordinate 24,235 of NZ_JBHSZO010000019.1, forward strand.
GTCGTGACCATCAGCAGCGACGAGGTCAGCAGGGTGATGGCGGCGGTCATCACCATCTTCACGATCAGCGTCTGCGTGCGGTTGATGAGGACGGTGGGGCGCCGCGAGTGCCAGGGGCCGATCTCGCTGTCGGCGTAGCCGAGCGCGGTGTCCACGCCGGTGCTGATGCCGTTGCCGGCGATGAAGGAGATGAGCACCAGCAGGAGGGTGTAGTAGAAGGCGGAGAGCCCCAGGCCGCTGTGGCCGCCGATGGCGTGGCCGTCGCGTACCACCACGCCCACCGGGTCGGCCAGGTAGACCTTCAGGGTGGGGTCGGTGGTCTGCGCGGTGAGCTGCCGGCCCAGGGCGGTCGAGGCCCGGTGGGCGGCGTCCTGGGTGATGGTGGTGGCCAGTGAGGAGCCCAGGCTGCCCATGCCGGGGTTGGTGAGGATGGTGAACTGGGGGCGCTTTGCCGCCTTGCCGGCCGCCACCGCCGCCACCGTGTCGGTGAAGTCCCGGGGGATGACCAGCACGCCGAACGCCTTGCCGGCGGCGAGCCGGTCGTGGGCCTCGTCGCTGCCCACGACGGTCCACTTGACCTTCTCGGAGGGCGTCTGGGAGACGATGGAGTTCGTGATCTGCGCGCCCAGGTTCTCCTTCTGCCCGGGCAGCGGCGCGCTCTGGTCGTCGTTGGCGATGGCGACGGGCAGCTTGTGGAGGCTGCCGGGGGGGTCGAGGATGCCGCCCATGTAGAGCAGGGCCAGCACCATGCCGAGCACCGCGCTCAAGGCGGTGGGCGCGATCCACAGTTTCGGGTTGCGGAGGATCGCGCTGGCGCGCTGGGTGGGCGCGGAGGCCATGGTGCTCCGTGGGGGGTGAGGCCGGTCGGCGTCCCACCGGGGCAGCGGGTGCCGCGTCGCGTGCGCGACGCGTCCAATTTATCCGCTTATACGGGTATTGCGGGCGGCGTTAGGCCCTCCGGCCGTATCGACGCCACCCGAAAGCGTGCCGCCGGGAGCGCGCCCGTACACCCGCGTGTCCGCATGTCCACGTGTCGACCTACCGACCCGACGCCCCCGGCCCCCGCCTCAGTACGCCTGGAACACCAGCCCCAGCACCTCCCGCAACCGCGCCTTCACCGCCTCCGCGTGCCGCACCGCGAGCACCGGCCCGCCCCGGCGCCCGGTCACCCCGGTGTCCGCCAGCACGTACAGCGCCCGCAGGGTACGCATGGCGTTGGAGGTGTGCGCCGCCGTGGTGGGCACCCCCGGCGGACGGCCCTTGGCGAAGTCCGCCTCGACCGCGTCCAGCCACGCCACCGCCTGCTCCTCGCTCAGCTCGGGGCGCGTCAGCGTGCGCGCGAGGGCCTGGGCGAGGCGGTCGTCCTCCTGCTGGTCGAAGAGGTGCCCGGTGGGCGCGGTCAGGCGCGCGGCGGCCAGGTCCAGCATCGCCACCGGGTCGACGTCGCGGTGCAGGCCCAGGCTGCCGAGCAGGTCGGCGCCGTGCGCGACGGCGTGCAGCCAGCCCAGCCGCTCGTCCCAGCCGCGCAGGTCCTCCTCCGCCGGGTACCAGCGGGCGAAGGCGTCCACCCACGCCGGGTCGACGTCGCCGCGCGCGACGATCATGTCCAGGACCAGGGGCGCGAAGGCGCGGGCCTGGATCGCCGGGTCCGCGAAACGCTCGGCCATCAACAGGCCCAGCCACCGGCGCAGTTCACCCGCGACGAGGTCGCGCTCGATCCAGGTGCGCAGCACCACGTAGGGCTCGCCGTCGCGCAGGTCGGGGTCCTCGTGGCGCAGCGCCTCGGCCAGTTCGGCGACCAGGTCGGGCAGGGGGCGGCCGGCGGGGACGGCGCAGTCGGCGGCGTAGGAGTCGCGCCAGCGGGCGGCGTCCACGCGGGTTGTACCGGTTCGGGATGCGTCTGTTCGGGCTGTATCGATTCGGGCTGTACCGATTCGAGATATGTCGATCATCGTCACGCCGTCAGATTCCGCAGACCGGCGCCGACTGTCAAGAGAATTTACGGGCGCACGCGGCCCCGGGCGCAAACCCCGGGCACAGGAGGGGCATCTACGTTCGAGAGGGCACCCGATCCACGTAAAAGCCCCGTATGGGTACGTGTCGGTCCATCATGATGTGCCGGCGGGTGTTCGCTGGTTCGATCATCCCCTTCCGTCCCCGGAGCCGTCCCGTGCGAATCACCGACATCCAGCGCTGCGAGCTCCGGCCCGGTCGGCTCGTGGAGTGGTCGCTCTCCCCCGCCACCGTCGCCAGGGCCGCCCGGCTGCCGGAGGACGCCCGACGCCCGGCGTACGTACAGGAATCGCACATCAGAACGGCGAAGTCGGTCCACGAGGACGGCCTGACCGTCCCCACCTGGATCGGCTGCGCCTTCGACCTCCCCGACGGCATCACCCTCGACGCCCTCGAAGGCGCCCTCGCCGCCTGGACCCTGCGCCACGAGACGCTGCGCAGCGGCTTTCGCTGGGAGGGCGCCGCCGGAAACGAGATGCGCCGCTTCACCCTCGACGCCGCCGACGTCGCCCTGCACCGCCAGGAGGCCGGCACCTTCACCGACGCCGCCGAGCTGACCGCCCACCTCCAGCACCGCTTCGACACCGCAGCCAACGCCCTGACCTGGCCGAACTTCCTCTACGCGGCAGTCGTACGCGACGACGGCACCAGCGTCTACGCCGCCTTCGACCACAGCAACGTCGACTCCTACTCCATCCAGCGCCTGCCCGCCGACCTCCTCGCCCTGTGCACCGCCCCCGCGGCCGAGACCCCGGCCGAGGAGGCGGGCGCGGCCAGCTACGTCGACTTCTGCGAGATCGAACGCTCGGACGCCGACCGCATCGACGGCGACCACGAAATCGTCGCCCGCTGGCGGGAGTTCATCCACCGCTGCGACGGCCGCCTGCCCGCCTTCCCCGTCGACCTGGGCCTGGAGGCCGACGGCGCGCTGCCCCGCCAGCAGCTCCTGGTGGAGGACCTGGTGGGCGCCGAGGAGGCCGCCGCCTTCGAGGCGCACTGCCGCCCCTACGGCGGCTCCCTGGTCGGTGTCCTGGCCGCCACCGCGCTGATCGTCCACGAGATCGGCGACCTCGACGTCTACCGCACCGTGGTCCCCTTCCACACCCGCGTGACCTCGCAGTGGACGCAGTCGGTCGGCTGGTACGTGGGCGGCGCCCCCATCGAGGTCCCCATCGACCAAGCCCCCGACTTCCCCCGGGCGTTGGCGGCCGTACGCGCCACACTGCGCGCCAACCGCCGCCTGGCCCGCATGCCGATCGCCCGCGTACTGCACCTGCTGGGCGCGGACTTCCGCCCCACCTCCCCCGACCTGTACTCGATCGTCTCCTACGTCGACGCGCGCGCCATCCCCGGCGCCGACCGATGGGCCGAGCTGCGGGCGTACGGCCTGATGCGCGTCTCCTACGGCGACCAGGCCTGCGTGTGGATCAACCGCCTGCCCGAGGGCCTGCAACTGGCCAGCCGCTACCCGGACACGGACGTGGCGGGCAAGAACATGCGCCTGTACACCGAACGACTGCGCGACCTGATCACCTCGGTGGCCCGCAGCTGAGCCCACCCGGGGCGCCGCCCGCACGGCGCACACCCCGCTCCCCCGCACCCGTCCCCAGGCGGTAACCCATGGACACGCTCCCTCCCCCGCAGCCCTCCCGCCCCCGCATCCCGGGCATGCGCCCGGCCCGCAGAAAAGGGGCCGCGCACTCGGCGACCCCGATCTACGACGAGCTGTACGCGCGCTACCGCCGCCAGGCGCGGACGGTGCCGGGGGAACGGGGGGCCGAGGACAGGGCGGCGAAGCCGGCGGCGGAGGCGGAGTAGGGGCGGGGGCGGCGCCGGGTGGCATCACCTGGCACCAAGTGGCACCTCTTGGCACCACGCCGCACCACGCCGCACCACGTGATGCCATCCCCACCTCCTAGGTGCCAGATCATTTCCGCAGGTCAGAGCGATTCTCTTACTCATCCCCTCCCAGATGGCGCCATTGGCCTTGCACATGGAGCCAAAATGATGCCATGATGTCGCCATGGACCTCACCCCCTATGTCGACACCCTCCGCCGCGAACTCGCGGTGGCCGCCGAGGCCGGCGGCGACGAAGCCCGCGAGCTGGCCGAGCGCCTCACCGCCCCCCTGGAGTCGGCAGCCCGGCTGACGATGCTCAACGTGCTCTCCGCCGCCATGGACGAGATCACCCGCGAGATCGCCCCCGGCTCGGTGGACGTACGACTGCGGGGACTCGACCCCGACTTCGTGGTCACGCCGCCCCCCACCTACGCCGACACCCCCGCGCAGCCGACCGCACCCACCCCGGCCCCCACGCCCACCGACGGCGACGAGGGCGCCCTCACCCGTATCAACCTGCGCCTGCCGGCCCACCTCAAGTCACGCGCCGAGGAGGCCGCGAGCCGCGAGGGCCTGTCGGTCAACGCCTGGCTCGTACGGGCGGTCGCGGCGGCGGCCGACGGCAGCAGCGCCCGACCGCGCACCCCGGAGAAGACCCGGAACGTCGGCCAGAGCTTCACGGGCTGGGTGCGCTGACCGCACGCCCCGCCCGCACACCCACTCCACCCACACCGTCTCCCACCTGCGGAAACGGACCCACCACCCAAGAGGACGGGACAGCCATGCCTTCTTTCGACACCCCCGAACCGATCTCGGTCACCGCCTACGTCTACGCCGGCTCCCTCCAGTTCACCGCCACCGACCGCCCCGACACCACCGTCGAAGTACGCCCCCGCGACCCGAAGAAGGACCTGGACGTACGCACCGCCGAGCAGACCGAGGTCGCCTACGCCGCCGGCGTCCTGACCATCCGCACCCCCAAGGCCAACCTCCTGGGACGCGGCGGCACCGTCGACGTGACGGTGGACCTCCCCACCGGCTCCGACCTCGACGTGACCGGCGCCGCGGCCAGGCTGCTCGGCGAGGGCCGCTTGGGCGAGGTCCGGGTGAAGACCTCCGCCGGCGACGTCCGCCTGGACACCACCGGCCCGCTGCACCTGCAGGCGTCACACGGCTCGACCACCGTCGACCGCGTCGAGGGCCCGGCCGAGATCACCGCCAGCACCGGCAACGTACGCATCGGCCTGATCAACGGCCCCGCGACCCTGAAGAACTCGCACGGCACCACGACCGTCGGCGCCGTGACCGGCGACCTGCGCGCGAGCGGCGCCAACGGCGCCATCGACATCACCCGCGCCGAATCCTCGGTCACCGCCACCACCACCAACGGCTCCCTGCGCGTCACCGAAGTCGCCCGTGGGGACGTCCAGTTGGAAACCTCCAACGGCTCCATCGAGATCGGCATCCGCGAGGGCACCGCCGCCTGGCTCGACCTCAACTCCAACCGCGGCCAGGTCCGCAACACCCTCACCACCTCCCCCGCCCCCGAGTCCGCCGACGACACGGTCAAGATCCACGCCCGCACCAACTGGGGCAACATCGACGTCCGCCGCGCAACGGCCTGAGGCCCGGTCCGAGGACCGCCCCACTCCACGTAACTCCCCCACTCCCCCTACCACTTCATCCTTCGAACGGGAGGGCCCCATGCCTTCATCTGTCATGCCCACATCCAGAAACGGCAGCGGTCAGCTGCCCCCGGCCGCCGTCTCCGCCACCGGCCTGCGCAAGTCGTACGGCGACAAGACCGTCCTCGACGGCATCGACCTGCACATCCCCACCGGCTCCGTCTTCGCGCTCCTCGGCCCCAACGGCGCCGGCAAGACCACCGTCGTGAAGATCCTCTCCACGCTCATCACCGCCGACGGCGGCCAGGCCCGGGTCGCGGGCCACGACCTCACCGCCGACCCGCAGGCCGTACGGGCCGCGATCGGCGTCACCGGACAGTTCTCCGCCGTGGACGGGCTGATCACCGGCGAGGAGAACATGCTCCTCATGGCCGACCTGCACCACCTCCCCCGAGGCGAGGGACGGCGGACCGCCGCCGACCTGCTGGAGCGCTTCGACCTCACCGACGCCGCGAAGAAGCCGGCCGCCACCTACTCCGGCGGTATGAAGCGCCGCCTGGACATCGCCATGACCCTCGTCGGCGACCCGCGCATCATCTTCCTCGACGAGCCCACCACCGGCCTGGACCCGCGTTCCCGCCACACCATGTGGCAGATCATCCGCAAGTTGGTCACCGGCGGCACCACCGTTCTCCTCACCACCCAGTACCTGGAGGAGGCTGACCAACTCGCCGACCGTATCGCCGTACTCAACAACGGCCGCCTCGCCGCCGAGGGAAGCGCCGAGGAACTGAAGCGCCTCGTCCCCGGCGGACACGTACGACTGGACTTCACCGACCCCGCCGCCTACCACCACGCGGCCACCGCACTGCGCGAAGCCACCCGCAACGACGAAGCCCTCACCCTGCAACTCCCCCACGACGGCAGCCAGCGCGGGCTGCGCTCCCTCCTCGACCGGCTGGACGCCGCCGGCGTCGAGGCTGACGAACTGACCGTGCACACCCCCGACCTCGACGACGTGTTCTTCGCCCTGACCGGCGACACCGTGCCGAGCCCCAACCAGCCGACGGAGGCTGCCCGATGAGCTCCCTCACCCTCGCTGTACGCGACTCCTCCACGATGCTGCGCCGCAACCTTCTGCACGCCCGGCGCTACCCGTCCCTCACCCTGAACCTGCTGCTCACGCCGGTGATGCTGCTCCTGCTCTTCGTCTACCTCTTCGGGGATGTGATGAGCGCCGGCATCGAGGGCGGCGCGGCCGACCGCTCCGACTACCTCGCCTACATCGTCCCCGGCATCCTGATGCTGACCATCGGCGGCACCACGATCGGCTCGGCGGTGTCCGTCGCCACCGACATGACCGAGGGCGTCATCGCCCGCTTCCGCACGATGGCGATCCACCGCGGGTCGGTGCTCATCGGGCACGTCGCCGGCAGCGTGCTGCAGTGCGTGCTGAGCGTGGTCCTCGTCGGGGCCGTCGCCGTGGCCATCGGCTTCCGCCCGGTGGACGCCACCGCCGCCGAATGGCTCCTGGCGCTCGGCCTGCTGACGCTCGTCTCCCTGGCGCTCACCTGGATCGCGGTGGGCATGGGCCTGTCCAGCCCGAACGCTGAGGGTGCCAGCAACAACGCCATGCCGCTGATGATCCTCCCCCTCCTGTCCAGCGCCTTCGTCCCGGTCGCCGCCATGCCCGGCTGGTTCCAACCGGTCGCCGAGTACCAGCCCTTCACCCCGACGATCGAAACCCTGCGCGGCCTCCTCCTGGGCACAGAGATCGGCAACAACGGCTGGCTGGCGGTGGGTTGGTGCGCGGCACTGACGGCCCTGGGCTACGTCTGGTCCCGGTCTCTGTTCAACCGTGACCCGAAGTAGGGCCCTCACCCACCCAGTCCACCCAGCGGTGTGCCCCGACACGGCGTCGGGGCACACCGCCCACGTATGTCCTGGCGGCTGGCATACTCGGCGAATGTCCGAGATCACCGCCCGCTGGCCGCACGTCCCGTCCAGCACGACCGACTGGCTGCGGGAGCTGGAGGACGACGGCCTCACGGGCTTCATGCCACCGCCGATGCCCGATGCGGTCTGGGTGCTCAACGCCATGTACGAGCACGAACGCGGGCCGGCCGCGATGTCGTACGACGACCTCCACCGAGCCCAGGTCGCGGACGGCAGCGCTGCACCGCATCGCGTCGGGGACCTCGACCTCACCCAGGCGGGCACCGTCACCGGCGGCGGCCTGGGGCGCGCAGAGCATCCCGGCCCCGGCTGGCGGCGGCTGCGCTGGTCGCAACTGGCCCTGCGCACAGGCGATCCGGTGGTGCCGGAGGGGCTGCTGCCCTCGTACCGCTGCTTCCCCTCTACCCACAAGAACGGCAGCTGGCCCCTCAGCATCGCGCCGCCGACCGAAGGCAGCCTGGACCGCCCCACGTGGAACCGGCTCATCGAGATCCTCACCGCCCACAGCCCCGCCGGCGCGGACACCCACTGCCTCGCCTACTACAGCCCGCTGATGCTCGGCGCGCTGGACCTCGACACCTTCTATGTCCAGGCAGGCCGCCTCGGCGACGCGACACTGCTGTACGACAACCCGGAGGTGGACTTCACCCCGGCCAACCTGTGGGCGCAGGACCGCTCTTGGGTCATCTGCACGGACTACGACCTGTGGGCGACGAAGGTGGCGGGGCCCCCGGAGCTGACGGAAGCGCTCCTGAAGGACACGGAGATCGAGGCGCTACGACTGCCGTGAGCACTCGGCACGGACAACTCGGGCAACGCCCTGCTGCGCCGCCCGGGCTTCGGCTACCTGCCCGCCAGGCCGAGGCGCGTCCCATCACGCAGGTCCGTGGTGCCCTGGGCGATGGCGGCCGCGGGGTCGAGGCAGGCCTTGCGGGTGGCGGGGTCAGTCGGGTTCGTCGCGCACGCCAGGCGTTCGTAGTCGGCCGTGGCCGCCTGGAGTTTCCTCGCGACCGAGCGCAGGGTCGCGTAGCCCTCCTTGCCCTCGATCCGGGCCAGGGCGTAGGCCGCGTCCTCGCCCGTCGTCGCCGCTGCCTCGGCGCATTCGCGGCTGAACATCTTGGGGGACGCGGTGGAGCACACCGACTCCGTACCGGATCCGTAGCGGTTCTCGTGGACGGAGAGGCGCTCTTCGAGGGCTGTCTTGAGCCCCTCGGCGAGCGCCACCTTCGCGGACTTGGCCGTCGACTGCTCAGCGGCGGCGTGACCGGGCTTTTCCGGACGGTCCTCCTGCTGCGTACCGCTGCACGCGCTGAGCAGCGTGATCACCGCAGCCGCAGCACCTGCCGTCAGCCACATCTGTTGCCGCTTCATTCGTTCCCCCCGAGTCGCACCATGAACGCATCACCTTAACTGTGGGTGATCTCCGCTCGTCAACGTGGTGGCGGTCACAGCGCCCCTCTGATCCTTCCGTGCGGCCCGGGCCCCGGTCAGAGAGCGATCGGGAGCTCCTCGATCCAGCACTCGACCGGCATCCACGCGACTGACTTCGCGGCGATCACGGCCTGGGCCTCCTCGGCGTCGGCTCTGGCCAGGAAGACGCCCGCTCCGGTGACGTCGGGTCTGCCGGGGCGGATCACCCGTGTCATGACGACGTAGACGTGGCGGTAACGCCTGCGACGGATCACGTCGTTCTCGTCAGCAGCCACCAGTGCGTCGATGAGTTCCTGGGCCGAGGCGATGTCGAGGCCGGCGCCGACACCGTAGAGCGGCCGGGTGGGCCAGATCGGCACCTCGGGGTAGAAATCGTTGAAGAAGCCCTGCTGCGTGCGGCCGAGCACCCCTTCAATCCAGCCGACGGCCATGGCCACCACGTAGTCGGACTCGCCCTGGCTCTCCAGGACGAAGACGCGATCGTTCCGGGCGAAGGCCATGGTGGTGTAGTCGGCCTTGACCTGCTCGCTCTCCGCCTCGCTCGCGCATCTGATCGCCAAACCGCGGTAGTCCTCACGGATCTTCACCACGGCAGCAGGCTTGAACAGCAGGTCAATCGTCGTCTCGGGCTCGCCAGGTGTGTCGGGGCGGCCGACGCTCCGCATCAGGAGTTGGCCGTGGCTCGCCGTGTACGCCAAGGGGTGGAACCTGCGCTCGCTGCGAAAGAGCTCCTTGCCGTGGAGGAACTGGTGATCCTGGTTGAGCCAGGTTCTGTCCGTCGTCGCCATGGGGCTTACGGTGGCGTCCCCCGCCCACGCTGGTCAACGTGGTTGTCCAGTTCCCGCCACGCTCCGAAGCTCGGCGCGCCGAAGGTACCGACGCCGTAGTGGCAGAAGGCGGGCAGTTCGAACAGGTTCGCCGTGGACCGGAGGTGCTCCGGCTGCCGCTCCAGGTCGGTGAGGGGGATCCGCTTGACGAAGACCGGAGTGCCGGCGACCTCCAGCAGAGCCGACTTCCCGCCGATGCCGGCTCCGAGCGGCGCGGCCGTGTCCAGCAGTTCACCCAGGGCTTAGTCGCTGTACAGGGCCAGGGCGGTGGAGACGGCGCTGCGGGCGGTCAGCCGCGCGCCGCGTGACATGGCGTCGGTCACGGCAGGTTGAGTTCCTCGCGGGTGCTTGTCACCCAGCGTAGGACGCCGTGGGATTTCGTTTTCTCGGCCAGGGCCGTTGCCTCGGTGAGCAGGGATGCCGCGTCCTGCGGGTGGCCTTGCTGGGCTGCGAGGTGGGCGAGGCCGATCAGGTTCGCCGCGACTCCGGGGAGGAATCCCAGGTCCCGGCGTAGGCGGGTGGACTCCTCGAAGTGCGTGCGGGCGGCGTCCAGGCGGTCGGCCACGTGGTCGATGAAGCCGAGGTGGCGCAGGGCGTAGGACATGGTCAGGTGGTCGCCGGCCTGGGTGGCGAGTTCGAGGGCGCGGGTGAAGGAGGGCAGGGCGGTGTCGTTGTCGTCGCGCACCACCTGGTGGAAGGCGCCGACCCAGAACGCCGCCTCGCCTTCGCCTCGTACGTCTCCGAGTCGGCGGTGGAGGTCCGAGGCACGTTCGAACAGTTTGAGTTCCCGTTCGCCTTCCACCCGCTCGTCCAGGAAGCGGGCGTGGACCACTCGGCCTCGGGCCAGTGCGAGGTCCGCTTCGACTGCGTCGAGGCCCAGGTCGGCGGCTACGAGGGGCTCGACGTCCCCTCCGAAGACGGCCTGTTCGTAAAGGAGTTGGGCCTGCTCGATTCGGTCGTCCACAGTCATTCGGCGATCGTAACTATTCTCGATCATCGAAAATCAGTCGGATATTTCCCGCCGGGCTCGTCCGTATCGGCGTGATGGATTCGGTGGCCGGGAGACCGACCGCCTGGTGCGGCGGAGCTTCGCGTCCAGAGGCGTCTATGCGGTGGGCGGCGTGTGACAGGCGTGTCCTGGGTTCGTAACGGGGCGGCTGGGTAGGTGTCGGGCGGGATTCTGCGGTTAAGAATCGGATGGTCTGACCGATTTTTACGGCTATGAGCCAGCACAGGAGACCGCTATGCACGCCGTCCGTACGACCCGTACCCGTACCCACTGGAAGACCTGCGCCCTCGGCGCCGCCGCCGTCGCCGCGCTCCTCGCGGGTCCCGTCGGTGAGGCCAGCGGTGCCGACGCGGGTACGACCGCCGCCGGCCAGGGGAAGAGCAGCCCCCGCCGGGCCCTCCCCTGCACCGACCAGGACGTCTCCGTCAGCGCGCGGGCCGAGGCCCGCGACTCGCTGCGGCACCTCGTCCTCACCGCCGTCAACACCGGCGGCCGGACCTGCACCCTCTACGCGTACCCGCTGGTGCGCTTCGACCAGGGCTCCTACGACGAGGTCGGCCCGCTGGAGTCCAACTACAAGGCCGTCGCCACCCTCGCCCCGGGCCAGAAGGCGTACGCGGGGATGCGGCTCTTCCGCGCCGGCGAGGAGACCCGCGCGGTGGAGACGCTGACCCTCGGCTTCCAGGGTGCGGGCTCGGCCGGTGAGGTGGGTTCGCCGATCGACGTGCCGCTGCCGGGCGGGGTGCCGTTCGTGAACGTCGACGCCGGGGTCGGGGTCACGTACTGGGACCGGAATCTGAAGTCGGTCTACGCGTACACCTTCGCGACCTGACGGTCGGCGCGGGGGTGGGGGCGAACTGGGGGGTGGGCAGTACCTGTTGGAGGGTGGGACCCCGGCGGAGCTTGCGGGGCCCCACCCTCCGGGGTCGGCGGACCGTCCCGTCACCGGAATACGAGCTCGGCGGGTTCCGCGGCGGGAGCCTGGTGGGCGCTGCCGGTCTCGCGCAGGATCAGCAGGCCGGTGGCCGCGATCAGCGCCGCGGTCAGGCCGTGGATGGCGAGCGCGGCGGCGGTGGAGCCGTGGTGGGCCAGGACGTTGATCATGTCGCCCAGCGGGGCGACGGCCTCCATCAGCAGGACCCAGCCCAGGGCCCGGCGGTGGCCCGTCACCAGCAGGACGGCGATGACCAGGCCCATCGCGAACTCGCGGATGCCCTTCATGACGAGGAAGCCGCCGCCGTCGCCGGTGGGCCAGGTCGGCAGGCCGACGCCCGGGGTGGACGCCTCGGGGATCAGGATGAAGGACAGCCCGAGGTAGAGGACGAACAGGGTGATGGCGGCGGTCAGGGCGGTGTTGACGTTCTTCAGTGACATGGCGCTTCTCCTTTGACGTTCGGCGCGGGATGGGCTGCGGCCGATGAGGGGCGGCGTTCCCGTACTCAGGCGAGGGCCGCGGCCAGCAGGGTGAAGGCGGCGATGATGACCGCGACGCGGGCGTAGTGCCAGCGCTCCCAGCGGTTCAGCTGCTCCTTCCAGTCCTCGGGGCGGTTCTCGGGGGTCCATGTCTTGTTGCGGTTGTTGATCGGGACGAGCAGCAGGAGCGACATGGCGACGCTGAGGAGGAGGAGTCCGCCGGCGGTGACGACGAGGGCGGGGCCGTGGTGCCAGCCGGCGGCGGCCCAGATGGCGACGAGGGCGAGCGAGCCGACGTACCAGAACGGCATGACGGCGCCGAGCATCCGGCCTCCGTGGGCGTGGCCGAGTTGGGCGCTGTCCTGCGGGAGGGCGTTGAGGATCGGGTTGATGACGAAGGCGACGGAGAACTCGACCCCCACCAGTACGCCGACGACCACGGTGGTGATGACCTCAAGTGCGGTGAGCATGGCGACCCCTTCAGAATCTAGCGTTGCTAGCCGATGAGGCAACGCTAGACCTACTGCCGCTCGATTGTCTAGCGATGCTAGGATCGAATCATGTCGGTACAGGAACGCAAGCAGCGCGAACGGGCGGACCGCGAGCGCCTCATCGTGGCGACCGCCCGCGAACTCGCCGAGCAGCAGGGCTGGGACGCGGTCACCACGCGTCGGCTCGCCGAGCGCATCGAGTACAGCCAGCCCGTCCTCTACAGCCACTTCCGCGGCAAGCGCGAGATCATCGGCGCCGTCGCCCTCCAGGGCGCCACCGAGATGGCCGCGGCGATGCGGGCCGCGACCGCCGCCGCGGACGGGCCGCGCGAGCGGGTGTACGCCCTCGCCCGCGCCTACCTCGACTTCGCCGCCCGCAACCCGGCGGTCTACGACGCCCTCTTCCAGCTCGACGGCGGCCTCGCGTACGCCCGGGAGGACACCCCCGAGCCTCTCAAGGACGCCTTCGCCGCGCTGCTGGAGACCCTCGCCGGGGTCGCCGGGGAGGGCGTCGGGCCGGGGCTGTTCACCGAGGTGTTCTGGGCGTCCCTGCACGGGGTGGCGACCCTGACCCGGTCGGGACGACTGCCGCCGGAGGACACCGAATCGAGGGTGGAACTGCTGGTGGACCGGCTCGCTGTGGTGTGATGCACCGTCCCGGTGCGGGCGCGGGTCCCGCCAGTCTTCTAGGGGCTGTCCCGCAGGAACGCGAGTACCGCCGGCACCCGTCGATGGCCCTCCTCCGTCGGGGGGAGGTCGGGTTTGGGGTGACGGCGGGGGGCTGCGCGCTGATCGCCGTCGTCGTCGCGGCCGGGGCGGCGGCCTGGGCACTTCACGGGCGGGCGGCCTCGGTGGTGCAGCGGCGCGGCACAGGCGCCATTGACGGGGGGCGGGGGCTCGCCCATCCTGCACAGGGACCTTTGGGCGAAGGAGGGCTTATGCCTCAAGTGACGTCAGAGCATGACGAGTTGGAGTCGCCGACGACCGTGCGCTACCTCATCGTCGGGGCCGGGCCCGCCGGGCTGCAGCTGGGGTACTTCCTCGCCCAGCAGGGCGCCAACTACCTGATCCTGGAGGCCGCCGACGCCCCCGGCGCCTTCTTCCGCACCTTCCCGCGCCACCGCCGCCTCATCTCCCTCAACAAGGTCAACGTCCCCGAGAGCGGCCCCGTGGACAAGGAGGAGTGGCGGCTGCGCTGGGACTGGAACTCCCTCCTCAACGACCGCCTCTTCTTCCCCGCCTACTCCCGCGCCTACCTCCCCGACGCCGGCGACCTGGTGCGCTACCTCGGCGACTTCCAGCGCGAGCACGCCCTGAACGTGCGCTTCGACTCCCCCGTGGAGCAGATAGCCAAGGACGGCCCGCTCTTCACCGTACGGGCGGCGGGACGCACGTACCGGGCCCAGTGCGTGATCATGGCGACCGGCTGGGGCGGCCCCAACATCCCCGGCATCAAGGGCATCGAGCTGGCCCGGGGCTACGAGGAACTCCCCACCGACGGAAGGCACTTCACCGGCCAGCGCGTCCTGATCATCGGCAAGGGAAACTCCGCCTTCGAGACCGCCCACGCCCTCCTGGACCACGCCGCCATCATCCACCTCGCCAGCCCCCGTCCGCTGAGGCTGAGCTGGCACTCCAAGCATCCGGGCGATGTGCGCGGGCAGTACGGGGCGCTGCTGGACAGCTACTGGTTCAAGACCCTCCACGGCGTGCTGGAGTGCGACATCGACCGCCTCAGCCGGGTGGGCGACGCCATCCGCGCCGACATCACGTACACCCTCGCCGACGGGGAGAAGGCGCAGCTGGAGTACGACGCGGTGCTGCGCTGCACGGGCTTCACGATGGACTCCTCGCCCTTCGCGCCGGACTGCGTGCCGCGCCGCCACGCCAACGGCCGCATCCCCGAACTGGGCCCGGACTGGCAGTCGGTGAACGTCGACGGCCTGTACTTCGCCGGCACCCTCATGCAGGGCCGCGACCTCAAGCGCGCCTCGTCCGCCTTCATCGACGGCTTCCGCTACAACCTGCGCACGATGGCGCGGCTCCTCGCCGAACGCTACGAACACCGGCCGCTGGAGCGGGAGTTCACCTCCGCCGACCCCGCCCACCTGACCCGTACGATCCTGGAGCGGCTCAACCACAGCTCCGCGCTGTGGACGCAGTTCGAGTACCTGGTCGACGTCTTCGTCCCCGAGCCCGGCGGCCTGGCCCACTACCGCGAACTCCCTGAGGACTACGCCCTGTCCCGCTTCGGCGGCCGCTGCCTCACCGCCGGCCTGCGCTGGGGGCCGCGCGACCTCCCCGACGTCTTCGCCATCCGCCGCGAGCCGGTGCCGGAGAAGGCACACGAGAGCGCGTTCATCCACCCGGTGGTGCGGTCCTGGCGCGGGGGCGAACTGGTGGGCGAGCAGCACCTGTTGGAGGACCTGTCGGCACGGTGGCACGACGAGGCGCGGCATGCGGCGCCGCTGCGGGGGTTTTTGGCTGGGGTGGGGTGGTGAGGGGCGGGGGCGGCTCTCGTCGGTTCCGTAGCGGACGAGCCGAGTCGCGCTCGATCGTTCAGCCGTTCACCGTGCCGGTGGCCCCTGTCACGCGTACGGCTTGAGGACCGACAAGTCCAGAGCGAAGTCGAAGGGGGCCGGGATGCGCATCTTCTCACCGAAGGCGTGGTCGTTGCGGTTGTGGTACCTGCCGCCGTCCGGCTCGGAGAAGAGGGTCGCCTCCGAGGTGCGGGCGTCCACGATCAGGTAGAGGGGGATGCGGGCCGCCGCGTAGTCGCGGGTCTTTCCGTCCCAGTCGTTCCACGGGTTGGCCGGCGAGACGATCTCGACGGCGATCAGCGCGGCATCGGCGGGGGCGGTACTGCCCTCCCCTTCCATGATCTCCACCGGCAGGTACGTCAGGTCCGGGTTGCGCACCATCGCGACGTAGGGGGACTCGAGGTCGGTGTTCCCGGTGTCCACGAAGCCGGGCGGCACGTACGCGTCGAACTGGCGGCGCACGTGGGCGAGGTTCAACTGGTGGATGTTGGGCGGGGACGCCTGCATGATCACGGTCCCGTCCGTGTACTCCACCTTCACGTTCGGGGGCGCGATGCGCCGCGCCTCCCGCACGAGCTCACGATGCCGGGGGTCGATCATCGGGACTCCAAGGGGGTGGACGGCATCGACAGCGGGGACCGCACCTGTGTGGTGCTCCGGCCCTCTGTCAGGGTATTCACCTGTCGGGGTTTCCGTTCAGCCCGTACCGCAGGTCGATACCGTGCAGGAGGGCGGGGGTCAGCAGAAACGGGATGCACCGGAGGCATGTACCGACCCGAGGCTTCGGGCGTACGGGCCGAGGACGGGGGCGGGGGCGGGGGCCGTCGACGTCGACGTCGAGGAAGACCATGGGCGGCGCGGAGGCGATCGCCCTCTCACCGTACTGGCGTTCGGGGTGTCGGGGATGTGTCCGTTACGGCAGCTCGTGCATGGTGAGTGCCGTCGCGATCGGGAGGCCCGTGCGCTGGGCGTGCGTCAGTCGTTCGCGGACCTCGTGCAGGGTGCGGGGGCGGTAGCCCGGGCCGCCGCAGCAGCTCTTGTGGAAGCGCACGCCCGCGTTCAGCAGCACCGACAGGGTCCGCCACGCGGCCGTGTCCCGGCGCCGGGGGGCGGCGAAGGCCGAGCCGACGTGGATCAGCGGCTGCGTACAGCGCGGGCAGCGGCGCTCCCGGGTGGTGTCGTAGGGCTGCTTGTACGAGGCCCGGCACGGGAGGCAGACGTACGAGGTCTTCGAGGGGGGCATGCGGGCAGCGTAGGCAGGCGGCGCGCGGGGGACAACGCGTTTTCGCCCGGGCCGCGCCGCGCGGAGCGCTCCCCGTCCAGCCCCCACGACTCGCGCACCCCCCGCCCCCGGGGCAGCATGGCTACGACGACAGCCCTGCCCCAGCCGACCCGTCCGCCCCACGCGGCCGCAGACGGGAGCGGCGTGCGTGACGAGGAAGCGGTGCCATGCCGAGCCGATGGGAAGCCGACGCTCTGGTGATCTTCGGGATCACCGGTGACCTCGCGCAGCGGATGACGATTCCGGCGCTCTACCGGCTGGAGCGCCGCGGGCTGCTGGACGGGCCGATCATCGGGGTCGCGGGCAGCGAGCTGACCGACGCGGAGCTGGTCGTACGGGCCCGCAAGTCCGTCGAGGAGGCCGGCGGGCCGGTGATCGACGCGATCTTCGACCGGCTCGCGGGCCGGATGTCGTACCTCTCCGGCGACGCCACCGACCCCGCCCTCTACGAGCGCCTCGCCCGCATGCTGACCGGCCGGCGGCGCCCGCTGTTCTACCTGTCGATGCCCCCCTCGCTCTTCGGGCCGATCGTGGAGGGCCTGGGCACCGCGCGGCTGACGGCGCAGGCGCGCGTCGCGGTGGAGAAGCCCTTCGGGCACGACCTGGCCTCCGCGATCGAGCTGGACCGCCAGCTGCGGCAGGTGCTGGAGGAGGAGCAGATCCTGCGCGTCGACCACTTCCTGGGCAAGGAGCCGGTCATCGAGCTGGAGTACCTGCGCTTCGCCAACACCGCGATGGCGGAGCTGTGGCAGCGCGGGCGGGTGGAGTCCATCCAGATCACCATGGCCGAGACGCTCGGCGTGGGCAGCCGCGGCACCTTCTACGACAAGGTGGGCTGCCTGCGCGACGTCGTACAAAACCACCTGCTGCTCGTCCTGGCGCTGGTGGCGATGGAGCCGCCGGTCGGGCCGAGTGCGAAGGACCTGTGGGACAAGCGGGTCGAGGTGCTGCGGGCGATCCCGGCGGTGGAGGTCGGCAACTACGTGCGCGGGCAGTACGCCGGCTACCGGCAGACCCCCGGGGTGGCGCCGGACTCCACGACCGAGACGTACGCGGCGCTGAAGCTGGAGATCAACAACTGGAAGTGGGCAGGCGTGCCCGTCTACATCCGCGCCGGCAAGCACCTCCCCGTGAAGGACACCGAGGTGCGCCTCATCCTGAAGGAGCCGCCGCGGCTGGGCTTCATGCCCGACCCGCGCCGCGTGGAGCCCAACCAGATCGTGGTGCGCATCGACCCGCTGGCGGGGATGCGGCTGCAACTGTGCGCGCTGGGCGAGTCCGACGAGTGGCGTACGGTGCCGCTGGACACGATCTTCGCGCGGGAGTTGGGACCCGCGATGCCGCCGTACGAACGCCTGATGCTGGCGGCGCTGACCGGCGACTCGCGCCCCTTCGCGCGCCAGGACGCGATCGTGGAGAGCTGGCGCATCGTGCAGCCGCTGCTGTCGTACCCGCCGCCGGTGCACCCCTACCCGGTGGGCTCGTGGGGCCCGACGGAGGCGGACCGGCTGGTGGCGGGGAGCCTGCCGTGGCAGGCGCCCTGGGTGCCGGAGGGGGAGTCGGCGTAGGGGCGGCTTGCGGTACGGGGCCGGGGCGGGGCTGCGGCTGTCACGGCAGCTGCAGTGCGTGAGGCATGAGGTGTCGCCCCTGGTCAGCCTGCCGGGGTGCGTGCGGGCACAACTCGACCATCCGGAAGACTGGTTACGGGGCATCCCCCTAGGTTGGATGGATGACACCTGAGACCGCTGCCCTTGACCCCCGCCGGCTCGCCCGCACCCTTGTCGCGGAGAACTCGTACCTCACGCTCGCGACGGCTGCCGGCGATGGATCGCCGTGGGCAACCCCGGTCTGGTTCGCCGCCCGTGAGCTGGACGTGTTCGTCTGGGCATCGAAGCCCGGCGCGCGGCACTCGTGCAACATCGCGGAGAACTCCCGGGTGTCGCTCGTCATCTTCGACTCGAGCAGGGCGCCGGGTGAAGGGAGCGCGCTGTACGTCTCCGCCCGTGCCGAGCTTGTCGACGACGCGACGTTCGAGGATGCGCTCGCCGTCTACAACGCGAAGTCGGTCGAACGCGGACTGGGCGAGTGGCACCCGGCGAAGCTGCGCGAACCCGCCAGGCACCGCCTCTACCGCGCTGTCACGGTCGAATCGTTCGTGCTCGACGACCACGACGAGCGGATCCGGGTCTCGTAGCTGTCGGTCACCCACGACGTCAGAGGCCCAACTCGACGGGCTCGAGCGGGACTCCGTCCTTCAGCAGGGCCGTCAGGAGGGCGGGGAGGCCGCGGGGTGCGAAGAGGTCCGGGCCTTCGTACGCGGCGATGTCCGGGATCGTCCACCAGCGGAACTCCGCGATGTTCTCCGCGGCCAGCTCCTGCGGTGTCAGCGCGCCCGCCGGGTCGAAGGGCGGGGTTCGGACGAGGTAGTAGTCCTCGACGATCCCGTCGTAGCCGCGCGCGTGCCCCGCGGCCAGCACCCGCCGGTGCCACACCCTGGGCGGGGTGTCCGCGAGTGGCAGGCCGATCTCCTCGCGCAGCTCGCGGCGCAGCGCCTGGGTGGGGCTCTCGCCCGCCTCGACGCCGCCGCCCGGCGTCGCCCAGACGTTCCTCCCCGGCAGGGCGAACCGGCACAGCAGCACCCGGTCCGCCTCGTCGAGCACCACCGCGCGCGCTGCGTGCCGCAACCTCGGCTCGGGCATCCTGTCTCCCACTCCCTCTCCACCAGAGCCATCCGGAGGGCCTCTTCGGACGGTCGAGCGGCGCGGCGCGGGCTCGACGCCGTGCCTAGTCCGCGGTGATCCCCCAGTAGCCTATTTCCGAAGGGCGGCCGTCGCGATAGAGCACCGTGCAGTTCCCGCAGGCACGGTCAAGATCAAACAAGCCCTCAGAAGCTCAGATGCCCTGCCGGAGGCGGGTGGCGATCACCGAACTCCTCCGTGGGATCAGAGCGGCGGTGCAACCGGCCGCCGCTCGACCGCGTCCCCCAGCCGAGCCGGTGATCATCTTGTCGGCGGAGGACAGAGGGCGGGGTGGCGCGATGGCGCGGGTGTGGGGGCTGTGGGGGCGGTGGGGGCGGTGGAGTTGCCGGGCTGCGCTCGCCGGGGCGGCCGCGCTGCTCGTCGTGCGGTTGGCGGGGCTGGACGCGGGGAGTGTGCTCGCGTCGGTCGTCGTCTTCCTGCCGTACGCGGGGGTGCTCGCCGCGGTGGTGCTGGGGACGGTGCTCGCCGTGCCGGCGTTGCGGGCGCGGGGGTTGGCGGGCGTGGCGGGGGTCGTGGTGGTCGCGTACGTGGTGCTGCTGGCGCCGCGCTTCGTGGCCGATGGGCGCGAGGTCCCGCCGGGGACGCCGGAATTGAGGGTCGCCACGCTCAACACCGACGGCTCCGGCGCCGATCCGCGCGCCCTCGTGGACCTCGTACGACGCGAGCGCATCGACGTACTGGCCGTGGAGCAGCTGCCGGCCGACGGGGTGGCGGCGCTGGAGCGGGCCGGGCTGGGGAAGCTGCTGCCGCACCAGGAGCTGCACCCCGAGTACGACTCCTCGCTCTACTCCCGCCTGCCGCTGTCGCGCGCCGGCGTGACGCGGATCGACACCGCGTGGCCGCAGACCACCGCCGAGGTCACGGTCGGCGGGCGGCGTATCCGACTCGTGGCCGTCCACACCTACTACCCGCTCGGCGACCCCCAGCGCTGGACGCGCGACCTGGAGGCGCTCGCGGGGCTGGCCGGCCCGGACACGGTCCTGCTGGGCGACTTCAACGCCTCCCTCGACCACACCCCGATGCGCGCTCTCCTGGCGGCGGGCCTGCGCGACGCCCACACCGAACTCGGCCACGGCTGGCCCCGCACCTGGCCCGCCGACCACCCCCTTCTCCCACCCCTCCTCCCCCTGGACCACGTCCTGCACGGCCCCGGCCTGGCGGCCCTGGACACCGCCGAGCACACGGTGGCGGGGACGGGGCATCGGGCGGTGGTGGTGGGGCTGGGGGTGGTGGAGGGGTAGGGGGCCTCGCTGCGGGCTGTCCCCGGGAGGCGCCGGTCAGCGCGGTTCGTACGAACTCGGCTGGCCCCGAGGGCGAGCAGGTGCCCTGCTTGCGAACAACTCCACCCGCGACAGCGCCACCCTCGGCCTCCCGACACGACCATGACTACAGCCACGGCCCCCGACAGGCCGTGATCGCTGGATCACACCCTGGCGTGACAGCCGAACGGAGCACCCGCATTCACTCGAAAGCGGGCGAGGCGCATCCCAGGACGCACCGGAGCAACGCGCGGAACGGACTCAGTCGAGCCAGACCAGCACGGCCTCGCCCGCATGGGCCGCTGCCCCGAAGAACGGAGCCAGCGGGTCGAACCACCCGCGCACCCATTCGAGAGCACCGGCCTCGTCCCAGTGCTGCGGATAGATCTGCGCGGCCGTCAGCTGAGCGGGATCAACATCGCGCACCAGGTCGTCGAAAGGCAGCCGGGACAGAGCCTGGGCTGCGAGCTTGACCTGGTCGGTGTCCAGGTACTTCGCCGGCCCGTAGCCCCAGTCCTCGTCGGTGAACGCCTGCTCGCCATGAACGATGTCCACGGGGAACCCGGCCCGCTCCAGGAGGAAGGCGACGGCGTGCCACGCCTTGTGGGTCGTCAGCTGCCGGGCGTCCGCAGGGGCGACGTCGTTGACGCCATCGCTCTCCATGACCTCCTCGACGTACTCGAACGCCCACTCCGGATCCTCGATCGCCCGTTCCAGCTCGGCGACGGTCACGCGCAGGTACTCACCATTCATACTCACCAGCGCAGAGTACGAGGGACCACTGACACCGCCGTCCGGGAGCCCCGCCCAGCAACTGGAGCCAGATCAACTTGCTACAACCTGGAGCCCGAACTACCTGCGGCAGCGGTCCCCAAAGAACCTGCTAGAGACAACCCTCCCGCCACAGCCACCAGCATCCAGGTCTGCGCGGTCAGCCGGGGCAAGCGCCAACGAGCCACCCGCTCAAGCGGGACGCGGGCAGCCCTCTCCGCCTGCCGTTCCGCCGCGTCCCTGACCGGCACCGCCTCGGTGAGCGCCGCTGCGAACGCGCGTACCGCCGGGGCGCTGGCGCAGCGCACAGCGTGGTGCGCGGGCTGGTCGCCCGGCGCGGCCGTCAGTGTCACCCGCAAGGTGCGATCGCCACGTCCGGCGATCTCGACGCGCGCTATCGCGCTCAACGGAATCCGACGGAGTGCGCCGCCCTGCTCCAGTACGAACGCATCGCCGTCCAGGCGCGCCCGTGTCCCGCTCCGACCGTGCAGGATCAGCGGCGAGGCCGCGCTTTTGGAGACCGCCATCAGCGCATCAACTCCCGCAACGACACCGCGCCCTGCCCGGCGACGCGCTCTCGAAGCTCCGGCCGCACTGGCGCCAGGATGGGTGCGACCCCTGCCATCATCCGTCGCCGGGCCTCAGGGCTCCGCAGGGACGTATCCGCGCCGATCACAGTGCCACCGTAGAACACCGACGGCAGCAACTGACCGTACTGCAGGCGAACTTGCCCATACAGAAGCCCGAAGGGCGCCCATCTTGCCTGTCGCGCCTGCCTGTTGCCGCCGAAGGCGGGCAGAGTGGCGACCTGCCCGGGCGGAGATCCGCCCCTCGGCGTTGCCCTCATCCCGCCAGCGCGATCAACCCCGCCGCCGTCTCCCGGAAGCCGCACGTCTCGACGTAGAACGGGCGCAGGTGCTCCTCGAAGTCCACGTGCAGCCAGGTGCAGCCCGCCGCCCGTGCGCCGCGCGCCGCCGCCTCGACCAGCGCCGTGCCCACGCCGCGCGAGCGGTGGTCGCGGGCGACGACCGTGTCGAGGACGAAGGCGTGCGCACCGCCGTCCCAGGCCACGTTGACGAAGCCGACCAGCGTGCCGTCCCGCGTCCGCGCGCACACCCAGCCGAGACTGTGCCGCCGCACCCGCCCGAGCCAGTCGCCCTTCCCCACCGGCCCTCCGAAGCCGTCGGCGTGCAGGGCGTTGAGCGCGTCGTTGTCGAAGTCGCCGCGCCAGGTGCAGGTGATCGTCATGCGGCGATCGTACGAACTGCGGCCTCGCATCGGCGCTTCCAGGCCGCTGGGTCGATCGCGGTCGTGGCCCCCGCGTGTCAAGTGGGCCGCTGCGGATACCGCGGCGTCAGTCCTGCGGCTCCTCGGCCCTGCGCCTGCTCGTCTTCGTGGGCTCCCGCAGCGGGGGCACGCCGTGCTCCCGGGCGATGCGGCGGATGTGCTCCGGGGTGAGCCCGGTCTCGACGGAGACGGCGCGGGGCTTCAGGCCGGCGCGCAGGGCGGCGGCGATGGCGGAGTGCAGGTCGCCGCGGGCTTCGTCGGTGGCCTTCTTGGCGCGCTCGTAGCGGAACGTCGCTGCCTGCAGGCGGACCACTGGTTCCTCCGGATCGGGCATGGGTTCATCGTGCCACAGCCACGTCCGGGTGAATCGCCTCGCCGAAACAGCCATCATGGATATTCGGATCGTGGGCGGCCTATACGGTGATTAAAGGGTGATCGTTCATCGTGTGGCGATGCGCGCGCCCCGCATAGCAGGCCCGCCCCGTTCGATGAAGTAAGCATCGACAGGGCGGGACTTGAGACTCCTCCCATGAACGGCAACCCGGGCCATCGCTTGCAGGCAGACCCCGGATGCCGCCTCACGAACTGAAAGGCGCCATGAGCAGTTTCACACGAGCAGCCACGGTCACGCAGCCAACTGGCGCACACCAAGGCGCCGCCCCCACCCAGGAGGTCGCCCGATGAGCGGATTCATCCGCCGGGGCCCGATGGCCGCCGATGCCTTCGAGGCGCACTTCACCCGGATCTCCAACGCGCTCTTCCGGGACCCCCGCCTGTCGTTCAAGGCGAAGGGGATCTTCGGTCTGATCTCCACCCACCGGGACGGCCACGAGGTGTCCGTCGAAGCCCTCGCCGAGTGCGCACCGGACGGCGTCAAGGCGGTCCGGAGCGGCCTCGGAGAGCTCGAATCCCTCGGCTACCTACAGCGCCGACAGGGCCGCCGGGAGGGTCAGTTCACGCCCGTCGAGTACGTCATCACCGACATGCCCCACGGGCTCACCATCACGATCCCCGGCCCTCGAGAATCCTCGCGAAACCCCAGCTCACCACCGGACGCCCCAAACCGGCATGCCGCTGAACGGCACGCCGTCGAGCGGGATGCCGTTGAACGGCACGCCGCTGATGGCCCGTATAAGAAGACCAATTCCTTTAGGGAGAAGACCAAAGGCGAGAAGACCAGTTCATCGTCGGGGATCGCCGCCGAGAGCCCGCCGCCCGCAGGTGTCGAGGCGGCTGCGCCGCCCGACGACGGCGACGGCGAAGCCGAGGCCCGTCCCGACGTGGAGCAGGTGTGCACCGCACTCGCCGACGCCGTCGAGGCCAACGGCAGCCTGCGGCCCTCCGTCACCGGACGATGGCGCACCGAGGCCCGCCTGATGCTCGACAAGGACCACCGCACCCTCAGCCAGGTCCTCACCGCGATCTCCTGGTGCCAGAACGACCCCTTCTGGCGCAGCAACATCCTGTCGATTCCCAAACTCCGCGAGAAGTACGACCAGTTGCGCCTCGCCGCCCTCCGCCAGCAGCAGGCCCCGCCTGGCCTCGGAGGCGGCATCCGGCAACCGGCTCCCGGTCGGCTGCTCCCCGGCACCGACACCACGGTGGCCGGGTGGCTGGACATCGCGGCCAAGTACGCGCACGCAGCGGAGGCAAGCCGGTGAACGTACCCGAAGCCGCCGAACTGCTCGCGCACTGCTCGGCGTTCGACAACCGCCGACCCTCCGAGGCCGCCGCAGTGGCCTGGGCCGCCGCGCTGCACGACCTCCCCCTCGACGAGGACACCCGCGCCGCCGTCGCGGCCTACTACACGACCCCGCCACCCGACCCGAGCGCCCGCCTGTGGCTCCAGCCCCACCACGTCCGCGCTCCAGGATCCGCGGCAGGCGGCTGGAGAACTTCCGCTACGAACCCGCCGACCACGACGAGACGATCCCGCAGTACCTGGCCCGCTACCGCGGCCAGGTCCACGCCGCCGCCTCCGGCCGTATCGCACCACCTGCCCACCGGGACGCCCTGGCGAGCGGACCCGCCCAGGATTCCGCCCGCGAACTCGACGAGCGCGTCCGGAGGGTGGGCCGTACGCTGCCCGCCACCGGCGCGGAGAGCCTCGCCGACCAGGTACGCCGCTCCGGCCCGCTCGGCGCCGCGTGCCCCACCTGCCGGGCCGCCGTAGGAGGCCCCTGCAAGGCCCCGGGAGGCAGACGCCGCACCACGCCGCACCTCGCCCGTACGCGCGCCTCGGCCGGAGAGCGTCGCCTCGCCCCTGCCCAGCGGACGGCTGCGGAGGACCGTATCCGCGCCGCATCGCAACGGGCGCTCGACCGCCTCGGCACCCGGCCTGCGGAGAAGACAGGTGAGCCCATGGCGGACCGGAGGTGACGATGGCCGCCTGCGTGCGTGTTCGTGACGGCGGGGCGGCGGGGCGGATACCTGCCACAGCGGTTCGTTCCGCGCCTGCTGGATCCAACGCCGCCCACCCCGGTGAGCTGCCGGGGAAGCCGGCCTCAGTCCGGGCCCGGCGCGCCCTCACTCCTCGGCGAACAGCTCCTGCGCCGTCGCCACGGTGAACGCCCGCTCCAGCCAGCGGTCGAGTACGTCCAGGTCGGCGCACCCCGCGACCCGCTCGCGCACCTCGTCGGAGACGATCACGTCGCGGTTCGCCAGCAGCATGAGCACCATGCGCCGCCGCTCGGACACCCGCCCCTCGGCCTTGCCTTCCGCCTTGCCGTCCTCTTTGCCCTCGAGATACGTCTCCTCGATCAGCGTCCCGCGCCCCGGGAAGTACGTACCTGACATCAGCTGCCTCCAGACAGTCCGGGCCGGGGTGTCTCCCAGGCCGATCTCCAGCATTTCCGAGTAATACCGCACGGACTCCGGATCGGCGGTCCCCAGCGCCTGGGCCACTGCCTCCAGTATGACTCCCACGTCCCGGCTGCGGCCATGGGTGACGGCGGAGAACGCCGCCAGGGCCAGGTCGCGGGCCGCCTCCTCGGGGTCGGTGATCACCGGGACGTTGTCCGGACCGAGCACGAGCGGATGGACGAAGAGCGACGTCCACCCGTCCGTACCCAGCGGAAACGGCCCCGACGCCCACCTCGCGGTCGAACCGTCCTGGCAGACCACCAGCAGCAGCGCCGCGCAGTCGTACTTCGCCTTGAGGAAGCTCAGGTAGTACGCCCAGCTCACCGGCTTGTCCGCCGCCCGCCGCCCCTGTGCCTCGATGGCCAGCAGGAACGGCTCACCCGACGACGGCGCGATCCGCAGCACGCTGTCGACCCGGCGCTCCAGCGGCCGGATCTCCGTCGCGTCCGCGGACAGCACCTCCACCGTCGCCTTGTCCGGCAGCGGTACGCCGAGGATCCGGAACACGGGCGAGAGCAGCTCGGGCCGGTCCTGGAAGATGCGGTGTGACGCCTCATGACGCGATGTGACCATGCCGGGAGAGTAGGCATCAGGCGGCTGACCAGCACGGGGATTGCCCGGTCGTCCACACGTACGAGCGGATGATCACGTGGAGGATCCTTTCCGCAGGGTCGATCCGTGCTAGCGCATCACTCCGCCAGCACGATCAGGGCCGCCGTTGCCCCCGGAAGCCGCACGCCGTTAGGGAGAACGGGCGCCGGTACTCCCTCGACGTCCACGCGCATCCCGCATGCCTCGCCCCCCGT
The DNA here is from genome assembly GCF_042663125.1 of Streptomyces polyrhachis. NCBI lineage: Bacteria > Bacillati > Actinomycetota > Actinomycetes > Kitasatosporales > Streptomycetaceae > Streptomyces > Streptomyces polyrhachis. The sequence goes on from NZ_JBHSZO010000019.1 coordinate 50,406, forward strand.
CGGCTGAGCACCGAGCCGCCGCGCCTTCCTGTACGCAACTCACGGCTCCCCCGGCGGTGTTGAAGGCGGCCTCCCTCCTCCCGCCCCTTGCCGAAGATCACGTATTCTCCCCTCATGACCACCCTCGACCCGGCCCGCACCGCGCTGATCCTCGTCGACCTCATGCCCCGCCTCATCGACCTCCCCCTCGCCCCGCGCCCCGGCGCCGAGGTGCTGGAGGCCGACTGCGCGCTGGCCGAGCGCTTCCGGGCGGCCGGGGCGCTCGTGGTGGCGGTACGGGTGGAGCGGCCGGGCGTCGATGAGCAGCCGCCCGGCAGCGAGCTGGACGAGCGGGTCGCGAAGCTGGCGGACGAGGTGGTAGTCAAGCGCACGATCGGCGGCTTCCACCGCACCGGCCTGCACGAACTCCTCCAGCAGCGCGACATCTCCACCCTCGTCCTCGCGGGCATCGCCACCAACCTGGGCGTGGAGTCCACCGCCCGCGCCGCCTCCGACCTGGGCTACGAACTGCTCTTCGCCGAGGACGCGATGACAGCCCTGACAGCCCCCGAGCACGAGGCGGCGGTGACACTGAACCTCCCGCGCTTCGGCACCGTGGCGACAAGCGCGGACCTCGCGCTCAAGGCGGCGGACTGAGCGGGGGCGAAGGCGCGGGGTAGCGGCTCAGGGAGCACTCGACCGCCGCAGTGCCGAACTGCTCTTCCAGGTTCCGGCAGCAACTCGAATGCTGCATCATCGAGCAGTGTTGCTCGAATTGGTGAAGGTCGCAAAGTTTCCCGGAAGTCCTTGGCTGGCGCATGTCCGGACTTCCTTCGGTCACATCGCGGTCCCATGGTGCGGGGATCCGATCGCGGAGCCCGGCGCGTACCACGTCGAGTGGACGATCGACGAGGACATCACCTGGGGGCGAAACGCCAGGCCGGCTGTCGGTACCGGTCCTGGGCTCCGGACCGGCGGCCACTGTGTAATCCTGCGGGGGCAGTTGAGCGTTACCGAGGACGGTGCTGCCCTTCTGAACCTGGACGGCACGAATATCCTGCTGGACCTTACCGATCCGCTGCCCGAAGAGGCCGCTCATACGTGGGTTGAGCTCTTCATCGAACGCGAGAAGGTCAGCCTCTACCCCTACGCACTCTGACCAGGGGGATCAGGTTCTGTCCGTCCCTCCCCCGCGCACACAGGCAACGCCGTCCGCACCGGACGCCGATTCGATGGCATGATCCCGACCCATGGATGAGCTGCCCTTCGACGCCGTGCTGTGTGACTTCGACGGGGTCGTGCACCTGTGGGACCCGGACGGGATGGCCTCACTGGATCGCGCCTGGGGGCTGGCGGAGGGCTCGCTGGCCGGTGCTGCGTTTCGTCCCGACCTCCTGGAGGAAGCCGTCACGGGCCAGCTCAGTGACGGGCAGTGGCGGGAGCGGGTCGCCGAAGACCTGGCCCGGGACTGTGGCTCCGGAGAGAGGGCCCGGGGGCTGGTCGAGGCGTGGAGCGCACTGACCGGCCGGGTGGACACGGACGTCGTACGGCTTCTCCAGACCCTGCGCCGGAGGGTGCCGGTGGTGCTGGTCTCCAATGCCACCACCCGGTTGGAGTCCTGCCTGGCCGCCCACGGGCTGGCCGAGTCGTTCGACGCGGTGCTCAACACCGCCCGGGTCGGGGTGGCGAAGCCGGACCCTCGCGTCTTCGACCTCGCCGCCCGGCAGGTCGGGGCGGATCCCGGCCGATGCCTGTTCGTCGACGACACGGCCGGGAACGTCTCCGCCGCCCGGGCGGCAGGCATGACCGCGCTGCACTACCGGCGATTCGGCCAACTCCGGGAAGCGGTCGCACCGCTGCTGGGACGTGCCTCATTCCGGTACGGGGCGGAGTGCGGCGTAGCGCCCGACCACCGCGAACGTGCTGTGACCCAGCCGTAATTCGCTTGCCCGCCTCGGGGTTGACGCTGCACTGTGGCGCGACCCCACGCGTCGTGGCGTCGGTATTCCGGAGGGCAGCAGCCATGGAGATCCGCTCCACGACCGACCAGGACCTTGAGGTCTTCGTCGATACGGTCTTTACCGCGTTCGGGCGCTTCCGGGAGTCACCTGCCGAGGGTGACGGGTTCTTGTGGTCGGCGTACGAAATGGACCGCAACCTGTTCGCTACCACGGCCGACGGGCGGCCCATCGGCACCACCGGTGCGTACTCCTTCGAGCTCACCCTGCCCGGTGGGACCGTCATCCCGGTCACCGGCGTGACCGCCGTCGGCGTGCTGCCCTCGCACCGGCGCCGGGGCGTGGTCAGCGCGCTGATGCGCCACCAGCTCGCCGGGCTGCGGGAGCGCGGGGAGGTCCTCTCCGTGCTGCTGGCCTCCGAGGCCACGATCTACGGCAGGTTCGGCTACGGGCCGGCGACCTACACGACGCGTCTGACAGTGCCCCGCCAGCAGGCCGCCCTCGCCGCCCCCCGGGCCCGTACGGCCGCCGGCACCGCGGTCGACACCGCGGTCGACGCCGCGCCCGGCTCCGTCGAGCTGCTGCGGCGCGCGGAGTGCGGCCAGATCCTGGAGGAGGTCTACGACCGCTACCGCCGCGCCCAGCCCGGCGCGCTGTCGCGGCCGCACCGCTGGTGGGCCTCGGGCGCGGGGCAGCCCCCGATCTCCCCGGCGCCGCGCTACGTCGCCGTCCACCGGGACGCCGACGGCGTACCGGACGGGTACGCCAGCTACTGCCTCGACGAGGCCGACACCCTGACGGTCGACGAGACCATCGCCACCGACGACGCCGTCTTCACCGCCCTGGCCCGGGTCGTCCTCGGCCATGACCTGGTCACCAAGGTCGTGTTCAAGCACGTCCCGCCCGGACACCCGCTGCGCTGGCAGCTCGCGGACTTCCGTGCCGGGCAGGTGAGTTACGACACCGACTGGCTGTGGGTGCGGCTGCTGGACGTCCCGGGGGCGCTGAGCGCGCGCGGCTGGTTCACGGACGGCGAGCTGGTCATCGACGTCGAGGACCCCTTCCTCGGCGAGCACAACCGCTACCTGCTGGCCGTCCGGGACGGCAAGGCCGACTGCGCCCCGACGGACCGCGAACCCGACCTGTCCCTGGACATCCGCGACCTGGGCGCGGTCTACCTCGGCGGCACGGCCCCGAGCACGCTCGTACGCGCCGGACACATCCGCGCCCACCACCCGGACGCGGCCGCCCTCGCCGACGCCCTCTTCCGCGGCGAGCGGGCACCGCACTGCCTGCACTGGTTCTAAATCTCGCTGCCCAGAAGGGGAGTTGACGCCGTTTCTCGGGCGCGGTGTGGCCGTGTGTCGCTGCCGGGTGGTCCGAACCTCGGGGTGAGGGGGTGGACGTCGGTGGCGTGCACGTGGTGGAAGCCGGTCCGCTGGGCGGCGCGGGTGCGCCGTCGACAGGTTCCGCGCGAGAGCCGCACCCGACCGGATCGAGAAAGGTCTTCCTCGTCGATCTGGTGGGGTGCGGGTACTCCATGACCTGGCACCGGCTGGACTGCTGCTGGTGTCTGGGTGTCATGCCCCGCCGGACGCTTGACCGAGCGCCAAAGTGGCCATGCCATCCGACGCGATCAGCGGTCAACTGGAGGGCGGAAGTCGATGTGGTGCGAGCCGAAGAGCTTCGGCCGTGACATCAGCGTCGACCTGCGCCGGTGTTCTGTCGCCGTATTCGAGGACGTCGTACTCGTCGTCCAGTTCGGCGAGTCGCTCAGCCAGTGCCAGTTCGTGTCCGAAGAGCTGGTGGACCCGGAAGGCCAGCTCGCGCGGCGTCAGCTCGCCGGCGAGCATCCGGGCGGCAAGTGCTCGTACGGCGGCTTCCTGTCCGGCAACACTGCCCACCGAGTAGAAGGTGAGGCCCAGTTCATCAAGTGCCGGGGGAAGGAGATCGGGGACGTCGTAATCCGCCTCCGCGCGCGTGCGCGCCGCCAGGATCCGCAAGGCAGGACTGTCGAGGCCGGCGACAAGTGCGTCACAGGCAGCAGCAACGACGTCGGTTGCGCTGATCTCGCCCATGCTCCAGAGAACGGCACGGTCCTGAAACTCGCGGGCAGCTGGTTCGGTCAACACCATCCACCCATCATCTCGTCAGTGGGTTGAGCAGGTCGAGCGCGGGTGATTGATCTGGCATTGGTCCAGTACGCCTCAGGCCCGCCAACCGCTCGATCTGCACCACGTCCTTGAGTCAGCCCTTCTCATCTCCACCGGTCCCTGCCCGACCACTTCACCTCGGACACTGGAGAAGCCGCCGAGGAGCACGCGATCGCCAGATGGCGCTTCCCTCCCCAAGCCCGAACCGTCCCAACCCTCGATGACAGTTGTCCGGAACCGGCAACGTGGGGCCGATGCGGTGGCCTTCGTCGGCGCCTGTGGGGCTTCGCCCTCGCCGCACTTCGCGGCGCCATCGGATCACCCGGGGACCTCAAGTGGTTCCCCTTGCAGGCAACAAGAGGGAATGCTGTACGTATCCTGACGCCGTGACGGCCAACACCCTCTTGTCGAGAGCCATGAGCGGCACTGCCGACCCGCCCCTGCTCCCCCTGCCGGATCGCGTCGCGGAGTTGCTGTCCGAGCTGGGCTGCCCGCCGCGGCTGGCAGCCCACCTCCGCGCCGTCCATGACGTCGCGCACCAGCTGGTCGACTGGGTGCAACAGCGCGACCCCGCCGTGGTCTTCGACCGCGAGTCGGTGCTCTTCGGGGTGGCCACGCACGACGTGGGAAAGACGGTCCACCTCGCCGAGCTCTCCGGGCCCGGGTCTGCGCACGAGGAGGCCGGACGCGCCCTTCTGCTCAGCCACGGCGTCAGCCCGCAGCTGGCGCGCTTCGCCGCGACGCACGCGTCATGGGGGGACGCGCGGATCGGCCTGGACGACCTTCTCGTCACCCTCGCCGACAAGATATGGAAGAACAAGCGTGTCCCCGACCTGGAAGACCTGGTCGTGGCCCGACTGGCCGATGCGAGCGGCCGAGCGCCATGGGAGGAGTTCCTCGCGCTCGACGAGTTTTTGACCCACGTCGGTGACGGGGCCGATCAACGCCTGGCGTTCCAGGCCTCGTTCCCGATCCACGGCTGAGGGCACGGCCCCGGCATGCGCCCGGCCGCCTGCGGGTCCTAGCAGACGAGGCCGTGTCGCGGGCCAATGCAGCATCCACCGGTCAGACGGGATCGGTGAACGAGATCGGTTTGCCGGTGGCCTGGGCGTAGGCGATCTCCCTGCCCGTGGACTCGCCGACATAGCCGCCCGGGTTGACGACCAGGACCCGATCGGCCAGGTCGATCTTGCGCAGGTGGAGGGCGTCCAGCGCGGTCTTCTGCTCGTCGGTGATCGACCCGTTTGCTTCGCGATCCTCGGCGCGCAGGAAGACGCCTGGCGCGACGACGATGGCGCCTGCGAAGGTCAGCTCACGGTTGGCCGCGCTCATCTCGTCCACGAACCGGGTGGAGCCGCAGATGCAGACAATCTCAGGTCGGTCGGACACGGCTCAGTCCTTCGGGTCGAACGGGACGCCGGCGTGCACGCGGCCCTCACAGACGGGCGTACGGGCCACCAGCTTACGCAGCGAGCGGAGCGACCCCACGCGGCTGCGGCCGAGGGCCGGTCTCACCTGCCGTAGCCGTCGTCGGGGAGGCTCGGGTCGATTGGGGGGCACTCGTGTTCGGTCATGCTCCACACGTTGACCTTGTTGAGGATCCAGTCGTCGAGCAGCGGCGAGTCCCGGCTCTCCCGAGCGGTGAACACGAGGCCCACCCGTACGTCCTCGGTCGGCGCCGTCTGCAGGGCCCGCTGATCGGTGAGGGTCTCGTACGCGACGACGTCCCATCGGCAGCCCCCGGCCCGCAGCGCGGCGGTCATCTCCGACTCGGTGATACGCGAGGCCACCGTGCGCGTCCGGTCGGGGCCGGGAAGCTCCAGCTCACCGCGCCACAGCGGAACGGTCAGGGAGCTCAGCATCCGGCAGCGGCAGAAGACCGTCTCCAGGCCCCCGAAGCAGAACCGGTGCGGCCAACGCCGCTTCGTACTGACCCGCCCGCTCGCCACAGGATCCCCGTAGGCAGCCGCGACATCCGCGAGGCGTACGCCATGCTGCACCGCGCCCAGCTTCCCCGTCGCCGCCAGAGCGGCCAACTCCCCCACCAGTTCCATACGCAGATCATCGCAGCGCGGACGACTGCGCTCGACGGCGCTCACGACCCGGACCTCGGGGGGAAGCGTCCGGTCCCACCCGGCTCTTACTCACAAGTCCGGTCCTGAGTACGGGCGTTGAGCGCGGCGTCCGAGGCCGCGCGGCGGCGCTGGGTCTCCCGCTCGGCCTCCTCGGCCGTGCGCGGGGGCAGGCCCGGCGGCGGCTCGGCGGGCGTCCTCCAGGCGCGCGGGGTGGGCGTCGGCCCGGATGCGGTGGCGGGCGTGGCGTTCGGCCAGCATCGCGACTCGTGCGTTGCCGCGCGTGCGGGAGTTCCGCCGCAGCCAGTCCATGGCGTCGAGGGTCAACTGGCACCTGGTTTTACGTACTTGACCGAGCAGATCGCGAACACAACTACCTTTGAATTGCACAACACGACTCAGTTGCACACTTGCTACGCATGTATCCTCGACGGATGGCCACGTCCGAAGAAGTAAGCATGGGAATCTCCGAAGCACGCGCCAACCTCACCGAGGTGATCACGCGGGTGCGGCTCCTCGGGGAGCGGGTCGTGCTCACCCGCCGCGACAAGCCGCAGGCCGTCCTCGTTCCGCACGAGTTCTACGAGCGGGCGCGCGCAGCGCTCGGCGAGGTGTGAGGGTCGCGGGATCGCGCCGCCGGCCGAGTGGAGCACCCCTGCCGACATGCATGCAGCTGTACACTTGATGCATGTCTGCTACGTATCCGATCGTCGACGCCCGCGCGAAGCTCGGAGAGCTGGCACGCCGGGCCGCGCAGCACGAGCACATCACCCTCACCGACCGCGGCGTGCCCGCGGCCGTGCTCATCTCGCCGGCGGAGCTGGCCGATCTGCAGGACGCGCTGGCCGTCGCCCGCCTGGAGCGTGATCGCGCACTGGGCGCCGTCGCCGAGCCCGTGCCGCACGCCGCCGCCCGCGCCCGCCTGCTGGGGGCGGCCGGTCTCGGTGAGGGCGACCTTTGACCTGGACGGCGACCTGGGAGCCGCGCGCGCTGGACGAGGCGGCCGGACACCTCACGCAGGACCCGACCGACGTACGCGCACTGCTCGCCGCGACCGACAGGCTCGCCGACGGCCCCGCCATCGAAGGCGCACGCCCCTGGGGTGCGCAGCACTACCGACTCCACCGCGGCCCCTGGCGCGTGCTCTACCGGGTGGACCACGCAGCGGCCACGATCCACATCGAACACATCGGCCGCAACGGCTGAACGCCGGGACGCCGCGCTTGCCCGTACGCAATTCGCGGACCACCCGGCGGGGTTGAAGGCAATCGACCTCCTTCCGCCCCTCCCCGAAGATCACGTACGTTCCCCTCAGGGCGGAGAGCCGGAAGGAATCACCGTTGGCATGAGCGACCGACCCATCGACGAGGAACCCGCTGAGCACCACCGCTACCGCAGCTACCTGCAGGACCTGGAGAACGTCTCGGAGGCGGACGAGACCGCCCTGATCTCCACCGTGCTGCACGACCCGGTCCCGTCGATGGCGGAGGCCGCGGTCACCCACCATCTCGAGTGCCGGGCTTCCGAACTGCTCACCGCCCCGGCGTTCACCACCTGGGCCCACAGCATGGCCATGGTCATCGGGGACCGCCCCTTCCTCGCCCGCCGTCTGCGCGAGTGGACCTTGCTCAGGGCGATTGCGCTGGATGAGCCGTGGACCGCCGAAGAACTCACCACCGCATCGGACTGGTTCCAACGCACGGCCTCGACCGCACACGTCGTCACCTCGACTCAGGCCCTCGGCCTTCTCGCCGAACGGGGACGAACCCGCCGCGTTCGCAACGCGGCAAACCGCCGGCTACGGCATCCGCACGAGACGGCGGACCAACCGGCGACCCCTCAGTCCGTACACGCCAGCCCCGCGCCCAGGGCACGCGGCGCTCGGTGAGGTGTGAGGGCAGACGGTCGCGCGGGAGTCGAGGGGCGGATTTCTGGGCGTGGCGAGTGTTGTTCTCGTATTCTGTCAGGTGTGAACTCCATTGACGATGCTTACGAGTTGCGCGTCGGCGTGCCCTCCGTCGCGGACTTCCGCCGGCTGCGCACCGACGCCGGCCTCTCCGACAAGACGCCCGAGGCCGTCGCCCTCGCCCTGCCCCGTACCTGGTACGGCGTGGTGCTCCACCACGCGGGCGAGCCCGTCGGCATGGGGCGCGTCGTCGGCGACGGCGGCACCGCGCTGCAGATCGTCGACATCTGCGTGCTCCCCGCCCACCAGGGGCGCGGCCTGGGCAAGCGCATCATGGCCGCGCTCACCGCGGAGTTGGAGCGGCGCGCGCCCGCCAGTGCGTGCGTCTCGCTGATCGCGGACGGGCCCGCGCGCTTCCTCTACGAGCAGTTCGGCTTCGCGGACACCGCCGGGCACAACTCCATCGGCATGGACCGGCAGATGGGCGCGGGCGCGTGAGCGGGCGGCGCGCCATCCTCAGCGGTTCGGTCTTCGAGGAGCGGATCGGCTATGCCCGCGCCGTGGTCGACGGCGATCGGGTGTACGTGTCGGGGACGACCGGTTTCGACTACGCCACGATGACGATCTCCGAGGACGTGGTGGAGCAGGCCGGGCAGTGCCTGCGCAACGTCGCCGCCGCGCTGGCCGAGGCGGGATGCACCTTCGCCGACGTGGTGCGGGTGCGCTATCTGCTGCCCGAGCGCGCGGACTTCGAGCCGTGCTGGCCCCTCCTGCGCGGCGCCTTCGGCGAGGTCCGTCCGGCGGCGACGATGCTGGTGTGCGGGCTGGCCGATCCCCGGATGCGGATCGAGATCGAGGTCGACGCGCGACGGCCGGCGGCGTAGGTACGTACCGACGCCGCCGGCCGTGGGCCGGGTCTCAGCCCGCGTGCTCGTGGGCGTGCGCGTCGTCGCCCAGGTACATCGCCACCGCCTTGCGCGTCTCCTCCGCCGTCAGGTAGACGTCCGTCAGCTCGAACTTCGTCAGCGTCTTGGGCTTGGGGAAGCCGATACGGACGAAGTCGTCGCCCGCGATGGCGTTCAGGGCCCAGTTGGCGACGGTGCGCACGCGCGCGGTGACCGTGCGCAGGGCCGCCAAGTGGTAGCCGCGTGCGACGAGTTGGGCGGGGAGGCCGACCAGCGGGATGCCCAGCGGCTTGGAGACGGCGTCGATACCGCCCAGGTCGACGACCAGGCCGAGGTCCTTGTGCTTGTAGGGCTTGAGCGGCTCGCCGCGCAGGGTGGCGACGACGTTCCTGGCCACCGCCCAGCCCTGGCGCATCGCGTGCTGCGCGGTGGGCGGGCAGATCGCGTCGCCGCCGACCGCGATGTCGGGGACGGCCGCCGCGTCGCCCAGGGCGAAGACGCCGGGCAGGCCCGGGACGGTCAGCTCGGGGGTGACGACCAGGCGGCCGCGGTTGGTGGGCGCGTCCAGGGTGGCGATCAGCGGGCTGGGGGCGACGCCGGCGGTCCAGATCACCGTGCGGCAGGGCAGGACGCGGCCGTCGGTGAGGGTGACGGTGTCGCGGGTGATCTCCTTGACCGACACCCCCAGGGCGACGTCCACGCCGCGCCGGCGCATGATCTCCAGGGCCTTCTCGCCCAGTTCGTCGCCGAGTTCGGGCATCAGCTTGGGGGCGACGTCGACCAGGTGCCACTTGATGAGGTCGGGGTTCAGGCCCCGGTAGGCCTTGGCCGCCGCGGTGGTCAGCCGCTGCAGGCAGGCGGCCGTCTCCGTACCCGCGTAGCCGCCGCCCACGACCAGGAACCGCAGCCGCGACTGCTGCTCCTCCAGGTCGGTGCTGGCGGCGGCGAGGTCGAGCTGGCCGATGACGTGGTCGCGGATCCACATCGCCTCGGCCAGGTTCTTCACCCCGACCCCGTACTCCTCCAGTCCCGGCACGTCGAACTTGCGCGTCACGCTGCCGGGCGCGAGCACCAGGTAGTCGTACGGCTCCACGACCAGCTCGCCGGTGATCTTCTTGACGACGACGGCCTTCGCGTCGGTGTCGATGCCCACCGCGCCGCCCGGCAGCAGCTCGGTGTGGCGCAGGATGCGGCGCAGCGCGACGGCGACGGCCTGCGGGGTGAGCACGCCGGAGGCGACCTGCGGGAGGAGCGGCAGGTAGAGCTGGTAGTCGAAGGGGGAGGCGAGGATGAGTCGGGCCTCGCCGGGCTTGAGGAGCTTCTGCAGCTTGTGCGCGGCTTCCATACCGGCGAACCCGCCGCCGACGATCAGGATCCGGGGTGCGGCCATCGTTGTCTTCTCCTGCGATCGGGTCCGGGGCGGGGCGGGGCGGGCGTCGGCCTGCACGGCCGGGGGCCCCGGCGTGCGGCTGCCCACCTCATCGTGGTCCACCGGCACCTGCCCCGCACGTCGGAGGCGTCCTTTCGTACCTCCCCCCTTCGCCTACCCGCGCACGCGGCGGCATGCGCGGCGGACCGGCCGGGGGGCGTCAGGCGGGGACATCAGGCGGGGACGTCAGGCGGGAGCGTCGGGCAGGTCGTCGGGGGTGAAGCGGTAGCCGACGCCCGGCTCGGTGATGAGGTAGCGGGGCCGGGAGGGGACGGGTTCGAGTTTGCGGCGCAGGTTGGCGAGGTGGACGCGCAGGTAGTTGGTCTCCTTCTCGTAGCGCGGCCCCCAGACCTCGTGGAGGAGCTGGCGCTGGGTGACCAGGCGGCCGGGGCTGCGCACGAGGGTCTCCAGCAGGTGCCACTCGGTGGGGGTGAGGCGGACCTCCCCGGCGGGGGTGCGTACGCGTTTGGCGGCCAGGTCGACGGTGAAGGCCGCGGTGGTGACGAGGGGCTGCTCCTCGGCGGGGGCGGCGCGGCGCAGGGCGGCGCGGATGCGGGCGAGGAGTTCGCCCATGCCGAAGGGCTTGGTGACGTAGTCGTCGGCGCCGGCGTCCAGGGCGTTGATCTTGGCGGTCTCGTCGTGGCGGGCGGAGAGCACGATGATCGGGGCGCTGGACCAACCGCGCAGGCTCTCGATGACCGCGATGCCGTCGAGGTCGGGCAGGCCGAGGTCGATGACCGCCAGGTCCGGTGCCGCGGTGGCGGCGGCCTGCAGGGCGGTGGCGGCGTCGGGGGCCGGACTGGTGCGGTAGCCGCGGGCGTTGAGGGCGATGGTCAGGGCGCGCAGCAGGTGCGGGTCGTCGTCGACGACGAGGATGCGGGTCATGGCGCTACGGGGAGGGTGATCGTCATGGTCAGGCCGCCGCCGGGGGTGTCGGTGGGGGTGAGGGTGCCGTGCATGGCCTCGGTGAAGCCGCGCGCGATGGCCAGGCCCAGGCCCAGACCCTGGTGGGTGGTGTGGTCGTCCAGGCGCTGGAAGGGGGCGAAGGTGCGTTCGCGCTCCTCGGCGGGGATGCCCGGCCCGTGGTCGATGACCGCCAACTGGACGGTGCCGGCCTCCCGTCGGGCGTGCAGGCGGACGGGTCGGCCGGGCGGGCCGGCCTGGAGGGCGTTGGTGACGAGGTTGGCGACCACGCGCTCCAGCAGGCCGGGGTCGGCCCAGGCGGGCGGCAGGTCGTCGGGGACGTCGACGTCCACGGTACGGCCCGGGGGCAGCGGGGTGTGCAGCAGCGCGGCGGCGGTGATCTCGTCCAGCGCGGTGGGGCGGGGGTGGACGCTCAGGGCGCCGGCCTGCAGGCGGCTGAGGGCCAGGAGGTTCTCCACCAGGTCTCCCATCTTGTCGGCGGAGGCGTCCACGCTGGCCAGCAGTTCGGCCTGCTGGGCCTCGGGGAGTTCCAGGTCGGGTTCGCGAAGGACGGAGACGGCGGCCTTGATCCCGGCCAGGGGGGTGCGCAGGTCGTGGCCGACGGCGGCCAGCAGGGCCGCCCGCAGCCGGTCGATCTCGGCCAGTTCCCGCGCGCGGGCGGCCTGGGCGGCCAGGCGTTCGGCCTGCAGCGCGCGGGCGGCGGCGGTGGCCAGCAGGGTGAGGAAGCGCGGGTCGGCGGCGAAGACCTCCGGCCCGTCGGCCACCAGCCGCAGCCCCTCCCCCGCCGAGGCCGACAGCGCGGGGCGGTCCGAGGGTGCCTCGCCCACGACGGCCACCGGGTGCTCGCCGTCGGGGCCGCTCTCCAGCAGGGCCGCGCCGGTCATGGCGAAGGTGTCCTGTACGTGGGCCAGCACCGCCGTCAGCGGCCCCTCCTCCAGCGGCGCCTCGGTGATACGGGCCAGCAGCGCGGCCTCGACACCGCTGCGCACCGCGGCGGCGCGCTGGCGGGCGGCCAGGTCGACCGCGACGCTCACGGTGGTGGCGACCAGTACGTAGACGGCCAGGGTGATGACCAGGTCCCGGTTCTCCACCGTCAGGGTGTGGAAGGGCGGCACGAAGAAGAAGTTGACCAGGACCCCGGAGGCCACCGCCGCCGCCAGCGCCAGCGCCAGGCCGCCGGTGGTGGCGACGAGGACCACCGCGGTGAGGTAGACCAGCACGATCGCGGCCAGCGACAGCGAGCCCCTGGCCGCCACCAGCACCGCGGTCAGGACGGCCAGACCCGCGGCGCTCGCGCCCACCGCCGCCCACCGCCGGCCCGTACCCGCGCGGCGCCGCCGCCCGTCTCCGCGCGCCGACTCCAAGCCCTTCACCAGCGAAACGCTAACCGACCCGGGGCCCGGCGCCAGGCGGGGCGTACCCGTGCCGGTCCGCCGCGCGGCGGCTGGAGTCCAGCTGCCACGGCACGCTGGTGACCATCACCCCGCGCTGGAAGAGCAGCCGGGCCTTGAGCCGCAGCGCGGACTGGTTGTGCAGCAGCTGCTCCCACCAGTGCCCGACCACGTACTCGGGGATGTACACGGCGATCAGGTCCTCGGGGTGGTCGCGGTGCAGGCGGGCGATGTACTCCAGCACCGATCCGGTCACGTCGCGGTACGGGGAGGCCATCATCGTCAGCGGAACGGAGATCGCCCGCTCCTCCCACTCCGCGCGCAGCGCCCCCACCTCCTCCTCGCTGATCTCCACCGTCAGCGCGGTGAGGGTGTCGGGGCGGGCGGCCTTGGCGTAGCCCAGCGCGCGCAGGGTCGGCTGGTGCAGCTGGGAGACCAGCACCACCGCGTGGGTGCGGCTGGGCAGCACGATGCCGCCCGGGCGGGGGCGCAGCTCGCGGGCCACCCGGTCGTAGTGGCGGCGCACGGCGCGCATCATCGCGTAGAGCAGCGGGACGGCGAGCACCACCAGGTAGGCGCCGTGGGTGAACTTGGTGGCCAGGACCACCACCAGCACCAGTGCGGTCAGGCAGGCGCCGACGGCGTTGATCGCCCGCGAGCGGTGGATGCCGCGGCGGCGCAACGGGTCGCGCTCGCCCGCGAGTTCACGGTTCCAGTGCCGGACCATGCCGGCCTGGGAGAGGGTGAAGGAGGTGAAGACGCCCAGGATGTAGAGCTGGATCAGCCGGGTCACCGAGCCGTCGAAGGCGTAGATCAGGGCGCCGGCGACCACGGCGAGGATGATGATGCCGTTGGAGAACGCCAGCCGGTCCCCGCGGGTGTGCAGCTGGCGCGGCAGGTAGCGGTGCTCGGCCAGGATCGCCGCCAGCAGCGGGAAGCCGTTGAAGGCGGTGTTGGCCGCCAGGATGAGGATCAGCGCGGTCGCGGCCTGGATGACGAAGAACATCACCGTGTCCGTGCCGCCGAAGACCGCCGCGGCGAGCTGGGCGATCACCGTGAGCTGGCTGTCGGTACGGCAGTCGCCGGGGAAGCCGACCAGCCGGCAGGCGTCCTCGACGTAGCGCACGTGCGAGATCAGGGCCAGGGCCGTGATCCCCGCGAACATGGTGATCGACAGGCCGCCCATCACGGCCATCGTGGTGGCGGCGTTGCGCGCCTTGGGCGGGCGGAACGCCGGCACCCCGTTGGAGATCGCCTCCGCGCCGGTCAGCGCCGTACAGCCGGAGGAGAACGCCCGCAGCGCCAGCAGCACCAGCGCCATGCCGGTCAGCCCCACCTCCCCGGGCTCGGCGCGCACCTGCCACCCGGCGCTCTGGGCGACCGGCGCGTGGCCGAACGCCGTCTGGAGCAGCCCGGTGGCGACCATGGCCAGCACCGCGGCGATGAACAGGTACGTCGGCACCGCGAACAGCCGCCCCGACTCGCGCACCCCGCGCAGGTTCATCGCGGTCAGCAGCGCCACGAAGCCCAGGTTCACCACCACCCGGTAGGGGCCCAGGGCGGGCATCGCGGAGATGATGTTGTCCACGCCCGCGGCCACCGACACGGCCACCGTCATGACGTAGTCCACCATCAGGGCGGAGGCCACCACGAGGCCCGCCCAGGGCCCCAGGTTGCGCGAGGCCACCTCGTAGGAGCCGCCGCCGGAGGGGTAGGCCTGGACGACCTGCCGGTAGGACAGCACCACCACGGCCAGCAGCACCACCACCGCCGCGGCCACCCACGGCGCCACGTACAGGTACGTCAGCCCGCCCAGCGTGAGCACGAGCAGGATCTCCTGCGTCGCGTACGCCACCGAGGACAGGGGGTCGCTGGCGAAGACCGGCAGGGCGATGCGCTTGGGCAGCATCTGCTCCCCCAGGCGGTCGCTGCTCAGCGGACTGCCCACGATCAACTTCTTGAACGATATCGACACGCCCGCCAGCCAACGCGCCCCCGGGGGCGGCCCCCGGATCTTTGCGCGCCCTTAACGCCGCCGCCCGCGATCTTCACGCCCTCTTGGCGCGCGGTCTTGGCGCGCGGTCTTGACACGCGGCGGTACGGGCTGAGGCTCCCGGTCTACGTAATCAATCGGATGAGTGATAGCGTGCGGACATGGCACTCGACGAACCCCCGGGCAGCAGGCGCAACGCCGCGCAGACCAAGGAGCGCATCCTCGACGCGGCCCTGGAGGAGTTCGCCACCAAGGGCTACTCGGGCGCCCGGACCGCGGGAATCGCCAAGCGTGCGGGGGTCAACCAGCAGTTGATCTCGTACTACTTCGGCGGCAAGGAGGGCCTGCTGCAGGAGCTTCGGCGCGGCTGGCGGGAGCGGCGCGTGCAGTTGACGCCCGCCACCACGGCGGAGTCCTTTCCGGAGAGCTTCGCCGCGGTGCTGGACGCCACGCTGCAGGATCCGCGGCGCGCCCGCCTGGTCGTCTGGCAGGCGCTCGGGGACTACCCCGGGGACGCGGAGGCGCTGGCGCAGGAGTGGAAGGCGGTCACGGCCGCCGCGATGGAGCGGATCCGCGCGCGGCAGGCGGCCGGAGAGGTCGGCGATCTGCTGGAGCCGGAGTTCGTGGCACTGCTGACGTTCCTGCTGACGTTCGCCCCGGTGGCGCTGCCGCAGGTGATCGAGGGGATCTACGGGGTGGATCCGCTGTCGGCGGAGTATCGGGAGCGGGTGAGCGCGCAGTTGTTCGCGCTGCTGGGCGTGGCTCCCGTCGAGGAGGGCCCGGCGGGGGATGCGGCCGCTGATGCTGCTGCTGCTGCTGAGTGAGAAGTATCCGGAGGGGGACACCCCTCACCAGTATCATTCAATCGATTGATTAAGGAATCTCACCATGACCCGAGTACTGGTCACCGGCGCCACCGGAAAGCAGGGCGGCGCAGTCGTCGACCTCCTCCTGGAGCGCGGCCACGACCCCGTCGCCTACGTCCGCGACACCCACTCCGACCGCGCCCAGGCCCTGGCGGCCAAGGGCGTCGCCCTCGCCCAAGGCGACCTCGCCGACACCGCCGCGCTCACCCGCGCCGCCCACGGCGCCGGCGCCCTCTTCGGGGTGACGATCCCCTTCGGCGCGAACGGCGCCACCGAGGAGACCGCCCAGGGCCGCGCACTGGCCGACGCCGCCGCCCGGGCCGGGGCGCACCTCGTCTACTCCTCCGTCAAGGGGGCGGCGGCCCGACCCGACTTCAAGGTCGAGTTCGCCTCCGCCAAGCAGACCGTCCAGCGCCATCTCGAAAGCACCGGCGCCCACTTCACCACCGTGCAGCCGGCGTACTTCATGGAGAACGCCCTCAACACGGGCTTCAACCGCCTCCACGAGGGCGTCTACGCCTTCCCCCTCTCCCCGCACCGCAAGCTCGACCAGACCACCGTGCTGGACATCGCCGGCTTCGCCGTCCACGCCATCGAGAACCCGGAGAAGCTGGCCGGCCGCGCGATCGACGTCGTCTCCGACACCGTGACCACCCTGGAGGCCGCGCAGATCCTGGCCGAGGTGACGGGCAGGCAGCTGCCGTACGAGAACATCCCCCTGTCCCAGATCCGGCAGTGGGCCGGCGACGAGATCGCCGGCATGTTCCAGAGCTTCGAGGACAACCGGCAGCACACCGACCTCACCGCGCTGCGCGCCGAATTCCCCGAGGTGCGCTGGCACTCCTACCGGGACTGGGCCGAGAGCATCGACTGGGAGCGCGTACTGTCCGCGCCGCCCGGCTGGAGCTGAGCCCCAAGTCCCCTGCGGGACACGGGGGTTGAGCAGAGCCTGCCCGGCCGATCGCGCCGGGCAGGCCCCCTCCCCCGCGTCAGCGCTTGAGCAGGAAGTCGAAGTCCCCGGAGAGTCGGCCGCCCAGGCGGACCGCCGATACCAGGCCCCCTTCGACGATCAGCCTCTCGACCTCGGCCCGCGGCAGCCCGAGGCCCTCGGCGATCACGCGCACCGGCCGTACGGGTATCCGCGCCGCGAAGCGCACCGAGATCTCCAGCGCCTCGTCCGCGCCCTCGGACCGAGCCGATCCGCCGGTGTCCAGACGCCAGGCGCCGGCCCAGTCCAGGGCGATGCGGTTACGGCGCCGCACCGCCGGATCCTGGAGCAACTCGGCTGCCAGAGCGGGGTCGTTGCCGTGCAGGCGGGTCAGGAGTCCGGGTCGTACGGAGCGCACGTTCATCCGCTCGAAGACGGTGAGTTTGGCCGTCTCCCCGCAGCCCGTGCACAGCACGAGGAGCCAGGCGTCGAGGCGCTTGTGGTTGGCGTTGACACGGAATCTGCCGTCCGCCCGGAAGCGCTCCGAGGCGCACCCGTGGCAGCGGCGGAGGACGAGCGGCAGGCGGGTGGGCGTGATCGCCCAGGTTCCAGACATGGCTGTGCACCGTTTCCAGTAAGAAGTCCGCAGCAGGAAGCAGCACGTCGCAGCTACGCGACGCGCACGAAATCAGCGCTCGGGAAATCTCACAGGGTGTACAACGACTCGTCCTCGCTAAGGCGGCAGGTGCGGGAGCACGGTAACGACACCGGCCAGGACGGCTCCACTGGTTTTCGGGCGGCGCCCGGCGCCCCGCTCAGCCCCCGCCGCCCGGCCGCCGCCGCGTCACGCGCGCGAGGTCGCCCATCGGGCTCCTCCGTAGCGGCGATGACGAGCAGCGCCAGGGGTGCGGGCGGCAGCGCGTCGTACTGGGCTACGCAGACACCTGCCACCACCGGTCCGCCTCGACGCGGGCCACCTCGGCGTCGTACGCCCCCGCGTCGAAGTGGAACTCCGGCGGCGAGGGGGCGTACGGGAACTCCCAGTCCGACCACTGCACGATGTCACCGCATCGCTGCACGACCACGGACAGGAAACCGCAGCAACCGCCGGTGCACTCGGGTTCCCCCAGCTCCAGGCGGCGCGCCTCGCTGCTCGCCCGTAGGAGGGCGGGGCGGCCGGCGGGCAGTGCCTCGGCCGCGAACGGTCCACGGCAGCCCTCCTTGAGCGCCTGCTCGACCACGTCCTCGCCGTTGACCCAGAACCGCAGTTGGGCTGCGAACCGGCGCCCCGGCGGCAGCACCCTGATGTCCAAACGGTCGAACATCAGGCCGCTCTACGCCTTCTTCACCACGCTCGACTTCAGCCCCATCGCCCCGAAGCCGTCGATCCTGCAGTCGATGTCGTGGCCGTCCGTTCCGTCCACCAGGCGGATGTTGCGGACCTTCGTGCCGGCCTTGATGCCCGACGGGCTGCCCTTGACCTTCAGCGCCTTGACGACCGTCACCGTGTCGCCGTCCTGCAGGACGTTGCCCACCGCGTCGCGCACCACGCGCTCGCCGGAGCCGGCGTCATCGGCGGAGGCGTCGGCGTCGGCCGGGGCGGCCACCCACTCGTGGGCGCACTCCGGGCACACCATGAGGGCGTTCATCTCGTACGTGTACTCGCTGGCGCACTTCGGGCAGGCAGGCAGGTTCTCGCTCATCACCCCAGGTTAGGCGACCGCCCCGCGCGCCCCTCACTCCCCCGGCGCCCTCCGCGCGACAAGCCCCGGCCCCCGTGGTCGGCTGATCCCGTGCAGACTCCCCCGGGCGCCGCCCTCCTCTCCGAGCCCGTACGGCGCGTCGCCGCCTGGTGCGTGGTGCTGCTCCTGGTCACGGGCGTCACCTGGGTGGGCATCCGGGTGTGCGTGGAGCTGAAGGCCGCCGTCGTGCCCGTACTGCTCGCCCTGCTGGGCACCGCCCTGCTGCGGCCCCTCTACCTGCGCCTGGTCCACGCCCACGTCAACCGCTCCCTCGCCGCCGCCCTGACCTGCGCCGCCGTGCTCGTCGTCGTCGGCGGCGCGGCCTACATCGTCGTCGCGGCGCTGATGGACTCCGGCAGCCAGATCGTCTCCTCCGTACGCGACGCCGCCGACTCCCTCTCCGACCGCTTCGGCGCCGCCGGCACCTCGGTGGACGATCTCGCGGCCAACTCCAAGGAGTTGCTGGGCAAGTTCGGCTCGACCGCCGCCAGCGGTGTCGTCAACGGCGTCAGCGTCGTCGGCGAGGTCGGCGCGATGGCCGTACTGGCCCTGCTGCTGATGTTCTTCCTCCTGCGCGACGCCCACCGCGCGATGGCCGCCCTGCGCTCCCTGTCCCCCGGCGACAGCGCCGACATGGTGGAGGCGATGGCGCGGCGGGCCTTCCAGGCGATCGAGGGCTTCATGCGCGGTACGACGTTCATCGCGCTCATCGACGCCGTGTGCATCGGCGTGGGCCTGCTGATCCTGCGCGTGCCGGGGGCGATCGGACTGGCGGCGCTGGTCTTCGTCGGCGCGTACATCCCCTACCTCGGCGCCTTCCTCTCCGGCACCGTGGCGATCCTGGTCGCCCTCGCCGACCGGGGCTTCGTCATCGCGCTGTGGGCACTGGGGGTGGTCATCGCCGTACAGATGCTCGAAGGTCACGTACTGCAGCCGATGATCCAGAGCCGCACGGTGCAGATGCACCCGGCGGTCGTCCTCCTGGCGATCACGGCCGGCGCCTCACTGGCAGGCATCCTGGGCATGCTGCTGGCGGTGCCGTTGACGGCGGCGGCCTTCGGCGTCTTCCACGAACTGCGCAACCGCTACGGGGCGGCGCGCACGGCGGCTTGACGCACAGGTCAGCCGCCGGTCCGCCAGCGCGGCGCCTCGTCGTCGGGGAGATCCGGGGAGGCGAAATGGAAGGGCACCTTCAGGTGCTCGGCCAGGGCCTGCCCTGCCTCGCCGGCCGCCTTCGAGCCGCCCGCCCGCTGGTAGACGGTCGCCAGATGTGCCTCGCCGCGCGGCTCGTCCAGGACCGCCAGCAGGATGACGAACCAGTCGTGCACGGTGTCGCCGTCCCAGACCGCCTCGACCGCGACCACCCGGCCGGGGCGCGCTGCGGCGCGGGCCGCGAGGGAGGGGACGTCGAGCGGATCGGGTGGCGTGCGGCGCACCTGGTCGCCCAGGGCCTCGTAGCGCGCGTAGACGACTTTCTGCGCCTCGTGCAGACCGAGCCCCAGCGGGCGCAGCGCCTCCCACGCCGCTCTCACGGCCTGCAGGAAGCGGTCCTGGCGCACTTGGGCGTCGACTTCCCGCCGGGTCGGCGCGTCCAGGTACGCCCACCAGCCGCTCATCGTGTCGCGGACGCCGTCGGCTCGGGCTGCGGGGATGCGGTCGGCGCCGGGCGCTTGCCCAGGTTCTGCCAGGCAATCGCACCCACAAGGGGGAGCAGCCAGCCCGCTTTGGGGAGAACGCGGATGCGCGTGTCGGGGGTGCAGACGCAGTCGTAGAGGGCGTAGACGTACAGCGTCGCGACCAGCAGATAGATCGCGTAACCCAGCATGTCCGCCATCGGACCACCTCGTTCTCAAGGGCGCGCACCCGTACGTGCAGGGCGCTCCTCGCCCCCGTCCGGTCATACTAAACAGAAGTGATCTTCCCGGCTGACGCGGAGTCTCGGTCACGGAACTCCTCCCGCGCCACTACGCTCGTGGGCCCCGTCGCCTCGTCCCCGGAGCCCTCCACATGCGCGGACGCCCCAGCCACGACCCCGATACCCCCCGCATGTCCCGGCACGACTGGTGGGGCGTGGTGCTGGAGGCCCCCGACCCGCAGGCGCTGGCCCGCTTCTACGCGGAGCTGCTGGGCTGGGAGATCACCAAGGAGGACGCAGACGGCGCCGCGCTCGCGCCTCCGCAGGGCGTGGCCTACCTCGCCTTCCAGCGGTCGCAGGAGTACGTCCCCCCGGTGTGGCCCGCCCACCCCGGCAGCCAACAGATCACGATGCACCTGGACTTCGAGGTAACGGACCTGCCGGCAGCCGTCACCCACGCCCTCGAACTCGGAGCGCACGAGGCCGCCCACCAGCCCCAGACCAACGTCCGCGTGCTGCTGGACCCGGCGGGTCATCCCTTCTGCCTTTATACGGACGGCGAGGGCGACTGACGCCGGGGGCCGTCGCGTTACGTACAGTCCTCGGGGCCTGGGACCGGCTCAAGATCCGCCGCTACGGCGGAAAGTTCACGGGCTCCAGCCCGGATGACCTCCCAGTCGGTGCCGCACTCGCGGGTCCACGCGCGCTGCAGGCGGGCCGTGATGGGGCTCCTTGAAGATCCCCACACCCTGCTCGGGGGTGCCCCAGACCTGCTCAATGAATCTCCCCACCCATACGGCACCTGACGGCTCTCCACTCAAGAAGCTGCGATGGCTGCTGGCCGCCGCTCATCGAGGAGGGCCAGTACCTGTCCTCGATGAGCGGCACCCTGGCCGACACCGCCTAGCGTGTACTGCCAGCCTGACGGCCTGGCCTCACTTCAGGTGTCGAGTGAAGAATTGGACCGCGGCGTCCCCCGCGAACTGCGGGACGCCGGTGTGCCCGCCCATATTGGCGTGCAGGGTCTTCTCCTTGGAGCCGAAGGCGTCGAACAGGTCCAGCGCCGCCTGCCGGTCGTTTCCTTCGTCGTCCCACTGCAGCAGGACGTGCAGCGGAATGGTGACCTGGCGGGCCTCCTCGAACATGGCGCGAGGGACGAAACTCCCGGCAAACAGAACAGCGGCCGAGATGCGCGGCTCGACCACCGCCAGCCGGGTCCCGATGGAGATCACTCCCCCCGAGTACCCGACCGGGCCGCCGATCTCGGGCAGCGACAGGAGGGCATCCAGGGCAACCTGCCATTCCGGGACCGCCTTGTCGACCAAGGGGAGGATGAGAGCGTCGATGATCTCGTCACTGACCGACTTGCCGGCCTCCATGGCCCGGCGCAGGTCGGCGCGGGCCTGCTCGGCGGCGGGCCAACGGGGCCGCTCGCCGCTTCCGGGGAGCTCGATGGCGGCCGTGGCGAAGCCGTCCGCCGCGGAGTGCCGGGCTCGGGCCACCAGCCGGGGGTACGTCTTGCGCAGCCCGAGAGGCGGGGGGCTGAGCAGGATCAGCGGCGCCGGTGCGGATGCTGATGCGGATCCGGGCGTCCACAGGATGCCGGGGATCTCACCGAGGGTGAACTCGCGCTCGATGACAGCGCCGTCGAGACGCTGTTCAGAAGTGAAGTGCACGGTCGTGCCTTTCGGGAGTGCCATTGACGGCGCTCCCGGACGACCTATCGCCCGACCGTGACCCCGGAGGGGAGCACCCACGTCGATACGTTCACGGGTACCACCTCCTCGCTCTCCAGCACGGCCTCCGGAAACGTAGCAGTGCTCGCTGTGGTCCGCCAACGGTTTGTGCCGAGGCGTCGTGGCCGGCCCTGACCTGGGGCGCTCCGCACACTCCACGAGCGGGCGGCCCGGCCGGCGAACGGCGCGACGCTCGTTGAAACTCCCCACTTCGTTGAACGCCGGAGTGAGTGAGGAGAGGAGCATCCCTGGCCGTTTTCAAGGCTCTGACCGCGATTGCGTGATGGCCGAAAGTGCGGGCGAAAAGGGTATGCCAGAGTGAGAACCATGACCCGTTCCGAGTTTGATGACGAGCTGACCCCCTTCCTTCAGGGCTCCACTTCGGCGGCATGGTCTGTTAGAGCGGCCTCAGGCCGGCGTCTGGCGGCCGTCGCGGAGGTTCCCGAAGTGGCTGAGGTCCTGCACCGGCTGTTGCTGGATGGTCGCGACACTTTCGTCACTCAAGAGACGGCGGAGGCTCTGCTCGGACGCTGGGACGTGCTTGGTCTGCGCATGGTGCTGGCCGCGCTCGCCAGCGCGGATGACGACACTGGCGATCAGCTTGATGCTGCAATCCTCAATGTCTGCGGTCAGTCCAAGGAGGACGGGGAACGACTCGCGGCACTGTGCTCAGCGTTGACATCGGATGCAGATAACGCCGTGAGCAGGGAAGCCCACAGGATTCTCGAACCACTGCGGTGACCTGACCGCTACTCACCCTGAGTCAGGATCCGGGTCCGGAGGAGCGTAAAGGAGGCCCGACCGTACATCGCTCGCTTGAGTGTTTTCACGCGGTTGACGTGGCCTTCGACGACGCCTGAGCTCCAGGTCAGGGTGAGTCCGGCGGTAACGGCGTCGAGGTCCTGTCGGAGAAAGCCCGCGAATCCGCTGATCGGCTTCGGGGCGTCTAGCTCAGCCTGGCGGATCCACTGGGTCAGTAGGAAGCCGCGGCGGTGGCGGAGGAGCTCGGCGAAGGCGCGGGCGAGGTCGCAGGCCCGGGCAATGTCGGGGCAGGCGATCCGCACGTCGAGCAGGCGGCGGTCGAGTTCGGGTGGGAGCGTGTCCTGCGGTCGCAGATCCAGCCGGTGATTTTTCGGGGGCTGGGGAGGTCCGCGCGGACGAGTTCGGCGTTGCCCGCGCGGAGGGCGGCGAGGTGTTTGCGGACGACCTGGCGGCTGCCGCGGTAGCCGCGCTCGCACGGCGTCGACGAACGAACTGGTCGGCACGGTGGCGAGGCCTGTCAGCGGGCCGGCGATCTCGATCTCAGGGTCAGGGTCAGGGTCAGGGTCAGGGTCAGGGTCAGGGCGATGCTCCCAGGCAACGGTGACAACGTCATCACCGTCGATGGTCATCCGCCACCAGCGAATATGCGGCGCGTTCCGCAAGGGCCCCGTGGACATCGAACGGTCGGCATGCCACAGCCCGGCAGCCTCGACCTGCGGAGCGTTCTCCGACCCCCGCATCGTCAAGGCCGGCCTCCTCAGCGCTGCCGGCCATCTCGACGCGGCTGCCGCCGAACTGCGCGCCCTGGGCACGATCCCGGCGCGCAGGGAACTCTTCGAGGTCCTGGTACGGCAAGGACATGCGGCCGAGGCGATGGCCATCCATCCCACGGTGTCCGAGCAGCGGGCCGCCGAATCGAAAGCCAGGCCCGCTCCTCGCAGCGAGAACGGGTACGGACTGGAGAACCTCCCTTCTAGGGCCAGGCGTTCCCAAGGTGCCGGGGATCTCAAAGGGGTTGTGCGGGCAGCTGTGCTGTCCTTGATCACTGGGCCGTGCTGTGCGCAGGGGTCATCGGGCGTCTCCCCGGTCCGTGCGTACGGCGGTGCCGAGGATGTGGGTGGCTGCCGGGGAGGGGAAGCGGGTCTCGGGGAAGGCGAAGCGGTCTACTGCCGTGGGGGTGAAGCCGGCGGCGGTGATGGCCGTGTGGGTGTCGCGGGCGGTGTGGCATCCGCCCATCAGCCGGGGCCAGAGGGTGGCGTCCAGGGCGCGCTGGACGCGCCACATCGCCGCGGAGTCGGCCCGTACGTGCTCGAAGAACCGCAGTTGGCCGCCCGGCCGCAGTACCCGGTGGAGTTCGGCGAGGGCGCCCTGCGGGTCGGTGATGGAGCAGAGGGTCAGGCACACCACGGCCGCGTCGAAGGACCCGTCGGGAAAGGGAAGTTGCTCGGCACGCGCCGCGATCGTCTCCACGGGGACGGCGGTGCTGCGGGCCCGCTCCTCGGCCAGGGCGCGCAGGGTGGGCTCCGGCTCGACGGCGACGAGGCGCGTCACCTCGGGCGGGTAGTGGGGGAAGTTCAGCCCGTCCCCCGCGCCGACTTCGACGACTTCGCCGGTCAGGCCGGTCAGGAGGCGCCTGCGGTGTGCGTCGATGCCCGCCTGCTGCAGGGCCGGTCCGGCGACTTTGGTGTAGTAGCGGGCGAAGACCGGGTGTGGCCTGGTCGGTTGCGTCATGGCGGCCGTCTCCTCGGTGGCGGTTCTTCGGGGTTACCCTGGCATGCGGAGGCGCCGCATAGTGGATCCTCCCCTCCCTCGGGGAGGGATTCCTGACTCAGGGTGCCTGGGGGGCGGCGCTCGCGGAGGTCTTATGCCCTCGACAGCAGCCGGGTTGAGGATCGACCCCACCCGGGGCGGCTGGCGGGGGCTGGCGCCCTGCGCCACGTGCGGTCCGGGGCCCGGGCCCGTGGGTTGACCGGTCTGCACGTCTTGATCGCTGCCGAGCGTGCTGATTGGCTGGCCGGATGGCAGAGACAGCAGAGTTGGGATCCGTCGCCTGGCCGCCGGCCCCGATCCGGACCGAGCGGCTCGTGCTCCGGGGGTCCGAGGCCCGGGACCGTGCGGCGTTCGTCGAACTGCACGCCTCGCCGGAGGTGCACGCCTACCTCGGCGGCCCCCGACCCCGTGACGAGCTTGAGCGCGAGATGCCCGAGGCGCCCGGACAGTGGCCCGGCAGCTTCGTCGTCGACCTCGACGGGGCGATGATCGGCCAGATCCTGCTCAGGAGGGCAACGGAGCACCTCCGCCCGGCCGCTGCGGGGAAGGTCGACCTCGGATACCTGTTCCTGCCGCAGGCGTGGGGGCACGGGTACGCCGCCGAGGCGTGCGCGGCAGCCCTCGGCTGGCTCGACGGCGTACTTCCCGGCGAACCGGTGGTGCTCGCCACCCAGACCGCCAACGCCGGCTCGATGCGCCTCGCGGCGAAGCTGGGGTTCACGGAGGTGGAGCGGTACGAGGCCTGGGATGCCAAGCAGTGGCTCGGCATGCGGTCTGCGGTCGCGCCGTCCGGTTGAGCTCGCGCTCGGCAGAGGACCGATCCGCAACGGAGCAGTCGCCGCCCCGAGGCGGCCAGCCCGTTGCACACCACCACATCTCGCCAACTACCCGCCGGAGCCTACGAGTTCCCGCGGCAGGCGCACCCAGTGCTCCGGCAGTCCCATAATCGCGTCCGGGCCGTCGGGCCCAGGCCCGTGAACGCGCACGCGAAGACTGCCTCCCGACGAGGGCGTGGCCGCGAAGGGGTCAGGAGGCTGCCCCCGCCCGGTCCGAGTCGCTGCGCAGTACGCAGAACTCGTTGCCTTCGGGGTCGGCGAGCACCGCCCAGCCCGAGCCGTCGGGGTTGCGGTGGTCGGCGACGAAAGTGGCGCCGAGGGTCAGCAGTCGTTCGACCTCCTGTTCGCGGGAGGTCTCCGGGCGTAGGCACAGGTGGATGCGGTTCTTGGCCGTCTTCGCCTCGGGTACCTGGTTGAAGTGCAGCACCGGGCCGTCCGCCAGCAGCACCTGGGTTTCCGGATCTCCCGGCCTGTCCTGCGGATGCTGCGGGCGGCCGGTCACCCTGCTCCAGAAGCGGGCCAGTTCGTAGGCGTCCGCGCAGTCGATCGCCACGTTCTGCACTGTCGAGACCATGGACGTGATCCTTCCTGATCGCCGCTCCGGAGGCCATCGGGTCGTGCTCGACCGAGGTGGCGCGGGGGCTCGTACGGGAATAGCGGGCCGGTCTGCGCTGCTTGTACCCGCCATGACTACCTCAACCGCCCGTGAGGCGGCCACCGCTCTGTTCGATCAGTTGTTCTCCGGTGCCTCGCCGGAGGCGCTGGCGGCGCACTTCGACGAGGACGTGGACTGGTTCATCGCCGGTGACGCCTCCGTCGTGCCGTGGATCGGTCGCAAGACCGGGCGCGCCGGTGTCGCCGAGTTCTACGCCCAGCTCTCCCAGGGGCCCGGGTCAAGGACTTCGCGATCGACACGATCGTCGGGGACGGAGACCGGTGCGTCGTCCTCGGCAGTCTGCGGACCGAGATCCTCGCCACGGGGCGCGATATCGAGACCGAGTACGCGATCGACATCGCGGTACGCGACGGACTCGTCACGCGGTACCGCATGTTCGAGGACACCTGGGCGGTCGTCGCGGCGTTCGAGCCGAAGGCGGCCTGACCTCCGGGGCCGCCCGCAACGCCGCCGGTCGGCGCCCGGCTCACGCTACTCCCCGCCCCCGTACGTCAGCAGATCCCCCGGCTGGCAGTCGAGGACCTCGCACAGGCGCGTCAGCGTCGTGAAGCGGATGGCGCGGGCGCGGCCGTTCTTCAGGACGGAGAGGTTGACGTTGGTGACGCCGACCTGGGTGGCCAACTCCGCGAGGGTCATGCCGCGTTCGGCCAGGAGACGGTCGAGGTGGACCTCGATCGCATGGCTGTCGTCCTCGTCCGGCATCGTCAGACCGTCCCTTCCAGATCCTCCCGCATGGCCGCTCCGGCGCGCAGGACTCGGGCGAAGGCAAGGATGCCAAGTGCGGTGAGGATGAGGGTGTAGGGGGCGTTCCAGGAAAGGCCCCATTCCTCGTAGTCGCGGGCGAGGGTGGCCAGGAGTGCCGCGTGGGTGAGGGTCTGCACCACTTCCACGGCGAGGGAGCCGAGGAGGAGCCACCAGCCCGTCAGGCGGAGGTAGTGGGCGGGGCGGTGGGTGAAGACGCCGTCGCGGGTGGCGGTTTGGATCATGCGGTTGAGGAGGAAGAGGACGCCGAAGAGGAGGAGTGCGGCGGAGGCGTCGCCGGCGAGGTCGTAGAAGCGCTGGGCGGCGTCGGGGTGGTCGGTGCAGTAGGTGGGGGAGGCGCTGACGCCGATGCCGGGGAGGGGCCCGAAGGCGCGGGGGAGTTCGCCCGTGCCGAAGTCGCCCAGGTCGAAGAAGGTGGAGGGGTCGTCCGCACACACGTACGGGCTACTCCACGGCCCGTGCAGTCCGGTGTCCACGACCGAGACGGCCACCTGCAGGACCAGGACGAAGACCGCCAGCCGGTACGCCCCCCGGATCACCGTGGCCACCGGCTCAAGGAGCCGCGCCCCCGCGTTCGCCGATGGCGTCTTCTTCGTTCTCTTCGCCATGGTTCTGAGCATCGGCGGCCACCCCAACGTATCGAATATCGATGTTATCGATGAACGATAAGTTCGGGCGAAGGGGAGGTCAACCCTTCAGCGGGGCACGCCTGATGCGGCCCCGCGCCCGATGTGCCGCCGCCCCCTCAACTCCCCCGCCGCCGCAGCCACTCCCCCACCACCCCGCACGCCGCCAGTGCCGCGACGAGTCCCGCCACCGCCGCCCCCGGGCCCGTGATCCAGTCGACGTCCTGTGCGTGGACCGCCAGGACGACCCCCGTGGCCAGTGCGATGCCGGGGAGGGCGATGAGTGCGGGACGGACGCGCTCCAGGTCGTTCTCCACCAGCGCGCCCAGCACGCCGGTGCCGATGGCCACCGCCCAGACGCCCAGGCCCTGCGCGTCGGCGCGGTTGGCCTGCCAGGGCAGCAGCGCACCCCAGTAGCCGGGCAGGAAGAGCAGCCCCGCCCCCAGGCCGAACCACGCCGAGCCCACCAGCGACAGCAGCGGCCTGCTCCACGGCGGCAGCGGCACCGGCGCCCCGGCGGGCGGCACCTCGCGCGGGGAGCGCAGCTGCAGCAGTACGCAGCCCATCGCCACCGGCGCGAGCAGCCCCAGCACGGCCAGCCAGCCGAGGCTGAAGACCGCCACCAGGATCGCGGCGCCGTTGGCGATCTGCAGCTCCCCCGCGTTGAAGACGCTCACCCCGAAGAGCCCGGTCAGGACGATGGCGGTGGGGATGACGAGGGTGCGGGCCTCCTCCCACATCCGCGCCCAGCCGACGGTGAACAGGCCCGGCGCGACACCGACCATCGCCGCGCCGATCAGCCCGGGGGTGAGCGAGGTGGGCGAACGCCAGGCGCCGAAGACGTGTCCGGCAAGGGCCGCACCGCTCATCACCAGCCCGACCGCCAGGCAGATCCCGGCGATGACGGCGCTCAGCACCGCTACCGGGCCGCTCAGGTCGCGTCCGAGGGCGGCGGTGGCCCGTATCACGCCGGGCTGCGGCTGGCTGCTCATCGGGCTGCCTCCAGGGCGGGGGTGTCGGGGCGCCCGCCGGCGGCGGGGCGTGCTCGGAGCGTGCCCCGGCCCGTACCCGCGCTCAATGACCGTGCCGCTCACCGCGTACGAACGCCCGCTCGCCCGTACGACCGCCCGCCCGTACGACCGCTCCGTACACCCGCCCGACTGGTGGCCCCCCGCCGCCCGCCTTACCGTCGAAAACGTGGACTGTCCGGCCCACACCCCGTCTCACCGAGGGCCCGATGCCTCATGAGCAGCCCCAAGCCGAGCACCCCGTCGCCCGCCGGCGGCCCCGCGCACGACGTGCACGACCAGCACGCGCGCCACAAGGGCATCGCGCTCTTCATCATCGCGTCCTGCCAGTTGATGGTGGTCCTCGACATCACCATCGTGAACATCGCGCTGCCCCACATCCAAAGCGCGCTGGACTTCTCCACCACGAGCCTGTCGTGGGTGGTCAACGCCTACACCCTGACCTTCGGCGGCCTGCTCCTGCTGGGCGGGCGCATCGGTGACGTCCTCGGGCGGCGGCGGGTGTTCGTCTTCGGCGTGCTGCTCTTCGGCCTCGCCTCCCTCTTCTGCGGCTTCGCGCAGAGCGAGTGGCAGCTGCTCGCGGCCCGCGCCCTGCAGGGCGTCGGCGGCGCCATCGCCTCCCCGACCTCGCTCTCCCTCATCACCACCAACTTCGACGAGGGCCCCGAACGCAACCGCGCCTTCGGCGTCTTCGCCGGCGTCTCCGCAGGTGGTGGCGCGATCGGCCTGGTCGCGGGCGGGATGCTCGTGGAGTGGCTGGACTGGCGGTGGATCTTCTTCGTCAACGTGCCGATCGCACTGCTGATCGCCTTCCTCACCCCCCGCTTCGTACGGGAGTCGGCCAAGCACCCCGGCCACTTCGACCTGCTGGGCGCGGCGACCTCCACGCTGGGCATGGTGGCACTGGTGTACGGGTTCATCCGCGCCTCCGAGGAGGGCTGGCGCGACGGGCTGACGCTCGCGTCGTTCGGCGCGGCGGTGGTGCTGCTGGCCGCGTTCATCCTGATCGAGCGCAGGTCGGACCAGCCGATCACGCCGCTGTGGATGTTCGCCGACCGCAACCGCGCGGGCACGTACGCGATCATGCTGTGCCTGGCGGCGGCCATCTTCGGCATGTTCTTCTTCCTGACGCTGTACGTCCAGCAGGTGCTCGGCTTCAGCCCGCTGCTGACGGGTGTGGCGTTCCTGCCGGTGAGCGCGGTGATCGCGGTCGCCGCGGGCACGACCTCGCAGCTCCTGCCCCGCCTGGGCCCGAAACCGTTCATGGTGGTCGGCTCGATCGCGCTGGCGGCCGGCCTGTCGTGGCTCTCGCGCATCGACGTGCACTCCACGTACGCGGGCAGCGTCCTGGGTCCGATGCTGGTCTTCAGCCTGGGCATGGGCCTGCTCTTCGTCTCCCTGACGCTGATGGCCCTGTCGGGCGTGAACTCCAAGGACGCGGGCGCGGCCTCCGGGCTGCTCAACGCGATGCAGCAGGTCGGCGGCTCGCTGGGCCTGTCGATCCTGGTGACGGTCTTCGGCACGGCGAGCAAGGACGAGGCGAAGAAGCAGCTCCCGTCCTTCCTGGCGGAGGCGACCCCGGCGCAGAAGGAGGCCGCGAAGAAGACCGGCCAGCTCCCGGGCCACTGGGGCGACGAGATCCTCACGTACGGCACGCAGCACGGCTTCGTCGTAGCGGCGATCTTCGCGATCGTCGCGGCGTTCGTCGCGGTCTTCGCCATCAAGGTCCGCCCGTCGGACATGGAACGCCTCAAGGGGGACGGGCCGCCGCCGGGGGTGGGGTGAGTCCGACCCTCCCGGCCACCGCCCGTATCGAACGTCTGAGCCCGAAGGGCGTTGCCCGCTTGGCCACGGCTCACTCGACCCGGGACAGCCGGTGCCACCAGTGGTCGCACCCGTCGGAGCAGAAGCGATCCCATCGGCGTCGGTCAGCGATCGAGAGCACTGCGATCAACAGCCGGAACGCCTTGCGGCGTTCGTCGAGAGGCCGAAGGCCGGCAACCTTTCCCAGTTGCTCGTCGATCCGGCCTCGTGAGATCAGCACCGCGGGCGTATGCGTCACGCGCAGCCCGGCACGATGGATGCTCTCCGATGCGTCCTCGGCGACTGCGCGCGCCTGGACGCAGTGGTGGCGCAGGAGCAGCAGCACGTCGGACTGCTCTTCCTGACCGAGGCCGTCGAACCATTCGATACCCTCTGCCATTGGGCGCAGATCCTGCGCAAGCTCGTTGAGCAGGACGTCACGTTCGTTCATGACTGCCTCTCATGGGACAGGCGCCTCTCCGAAGGAGGTATGGATTGAGCTACCCCGTCGTCCTCGGCGAGGACACTCTCTGGGAAGCCGGCTATCAGAGCGGCCGGATGTACTTCTTCCTCGTCCAAGGCGCGGCCGAAGAGCTGCAGATCCCGTCCGGTCTCGTCGCCAACCTTCCACGGGGCGAGTGCGAAGTGAAGCTGCCGGCCTTCCGGTCTTTCGTGCAGCGCCTCTACGAGACCTACTCCTCAACCCGGAGTATGCACGTGCACGGTTTCATCGACGGTCTGCTGATCACCTCGCTCGTCCTCCTGGAGCGGGCCGGATCCCCACTGGAACTCCTCCCCGAGCACGAGCAGGCGCTCCGGGAGGAGAGGGCCGCCTTCGCGCGCCGCATGGCTGAGGACTGAGTCCCGGCAGGTCGCGCGCCCCAGCCGGCAGACCTTCTGCTCCGGCCTGAGACGGGGTGGGACGGGCCGCTGGGAGGGCCGTCGGTACGCTGCGCGGATGATACGCGTGTGGCTCCCGCCCCTCCTGGTCGCACTGTGCGGTACGGCCGTCGCGGCCGCGATGGCGGCCAAGGGGGATCCCCGTGGAGCCGGGGTGTTCCTGCCGGTGTTCGTCCTGCTCGCAGTCGTGACCTCGCCCCTGGTCTTCCCGAGGTCGATCAGCGAGTCGGAGGCCCGGCGCCGCAGCGCGCTCGACGGGCGGCCGGTCGTCTTCTGGCGGCCGGGCTGCACGTACTGCCTGCGCCTACGGCTGCGGCTGGGCCGCCTCGGGCGCCGGGCGTACTGGGTCGACATCTGGCGCGATGCGGCCGGCGCGGCGGCGGTCCGCGCGGTCAACGGGGGCGATGAGACCGTACCGACGGTGATGCTGGCGGGCCACGCGTACGTCAACCCCGATCCGGGGTGGGTGCGGGAGCGGCTCTCGTCTTCCGCGTAGATGTGCGAATCAGAGGATGTTTGTCCGATACAGGGCCCGGGCGCCGCCTACGCGGAGTGCGTCCCCACGCTGGAGGCGAGCCCCGTCGCGGCGGGGTGGGAGCATGCCTCGGCCAGCGCCAGCGCGAGGCGCTCGGACTCGGTGTAGCAGGGGGCCTCGCGCCAGGCGGCGACGAAGGCGATGCGCTCGGCGCTGGCCCCTAGCTCCACCAGCTCGGCGTGACGTGCGTGCACGCACGGGCAGCATCCCTTGAGCTGGTCGATCCGCAGCGCTATCAGCGCCAGGGACTCGGGCTCCGAGGGCTTCTGCGGGGCGGGGGTATCGGGCGGATCGGTCAGCTCGTTCGGCTCGGGTAGCGCGGCGGTCGGTGTCACCTTCCGCGTCAGCATGGCGGCACTCCTCGGACGGTCGGCGAAGGCCCTGTCGGGGGCCATGCTCAACTCTCCTCCCCGGACCTGGAGTTGATCAACGCCGATTTTGTCCGCGACTGATAAGGGGGTGGTTATCGATCCCGTACCCGTACCCGTACGGAAGGCGATGTCGTCCCCTGTCAGCGGCAGTTACCGCTTCCCCCCAGGGACGCCCGGCTCCCGGGGAGCCATCCGCCCCCGTCCGTCACGCCAGGTCAGGCCGCCAGGGACCGCCAGTCCGGCTCCCAGCGCGCAGCCGACGAGCAGGCCCATGCCGTGGTTGTTGGCGAGAAGGCACAGAACAAGACCCGCGGCGGGGACGAGGGCAGCCGCCCGCCGCTCGGCGACGACGCTGCCGCGCACCGCGTACCAGGTGGCGAGTGCGCCCACGAGGCCGCAGATCGCCACCGAGTCGCCGCCTCCTTCGGGACTCCAGCCGGCCATGCTGACCGCTTGGGCCGCCACACCGCTCGCCGCGAAGACCAGCAGCATCCGCCAGGGTCCGAAGTGCCGCTCGGCGACCGGGGCGACCACCGCGAGGGCGGCCAGGTTGAACAGGAGTTGAGGCCATCCCGACGACTGCACCATCAAGGCGGTCACGGCCCGCCACCAGGCGCCGTGAGGGTGTCGCTCCCACCCGTCGACCATGCCGGGGACAACCTCCTGGGCCACCCCGAGCACCACCATGGCGACCACCAGCCCCACGGCGGCCCGTGGTACCGGCCGCCGCCACACCCCCAGCAAGGCCGGCAGAGACGGCGCCCCGCCCCCGTCCTTCGCGGCAAGCATCACCAAGAGCCGCGTCCCCGACACGACGACGGCCGTCGCGCAGCCGTAGAGCAGAACACTGTGCATGGTCATGATCGAAGCGTGTCAGATGGTGCGGGTGCTCCGACAGGGGCGGTACGGCAACGCGCTACCGCGCCCGGACGAGTCCACCTACACGAAAATCGACAAGTCAACTGGGGCCGTACGCAGGGAGGTTCACGCCGGTCGCCGTCAGTCGTCCGCCGGCGCGGCCTTCCGCCTGCTGGTGACCGTGGGCTCGCGCAGCCGCTCCACCTCGTACTGACGGGCGATACGGCGGATCGTCTCGTAGCTGTAGCCGGTCAGTTCCGCCACCCGAGCGGGCTTCAGACCTTCACGCAGGGCGTCGGCAACGGTCACCTCGAATGCCCTCTGCGCGTCACCGGCCGCCTTCTCCGCCCGCTTCTTGGCGGCAGCGGCCTTCTTCAAGGTGCTCTCGACTTCCTCCTGCGTCATGGCCACATCGTTCCATACGACTGCGGCAGCGGCGGATTGCGAGCATATAGCCAACAAGTACGAGGACAATGCTACATTGGCTATCAAGAAGGATGGCACGGGTGCTTCGAACTGCTCCACCCCGTCCACTCAGCACGACCGCGAGAGGCAACCGCGTGGGAATCGGCCTAATCCTGGATGTGCTCAACAACGCCCCCGACGCTCTGACACACAGGGAGAAACTCCTCCTCGTCGTCCTGGCCGAGGACGCCAACGACAGCACCCGCGTTACGTGGAACAGCGTGGAGCGGCCCGAGGTGCTGCGCAGGGCGCAGGTCAGCCGCTCCCAGCTCTACGCCGCTATGAAGTCGCTCGCCGCCAAGGGGGCCCTGGAGAAGCTGTCGTCCGGCCAGAAGAACGCGGTGGCCAAGTACCGGATCCCCGTCTTCGAGACGGGTCGGCATCCCGGAACCACCGACACTGACGTCCGCTCCCAACGTCCCGGATTCCGGGACGTCAGCATCCCGGAATCCGGGACCCCTACCCCTCCCACCCCCTCTTCACCTACTCCAGCAGGCCAGCAGAACGCGGCCGCTCCCGAGCAGTTCGACCACGGCACCCCCCAAGCCGCCCGCCCGCTCGTTGACGGACTCACCGCAGCGGGCATCGTCGTCCGCTGGCCCTTCACGGGCGCTACCTGGCTCCCCGTCCTGGCGCTCATCCAGAGGAGCGGCGTACCCGCTCTCATCGACCACGCCGTCAGGGCTGCCACGCGAGCGCCCGCCCCCGTCGACTCCGCCCGCTACTTCATGCGCGGCTGGAGCGAGCTACCCCCGCTCGGCGCCGAGCGGTCGCGCCCGTACCCCGAACCCGGCTGCCCCCCTGCCGCCGCCGAAAGCAGCACCCCGGTCCGCGACCGCCAACAGCAAGCCACCAACGACATGTTCGACCGCGCCATGGCCCGCGCCCAAGCCCGCCGCGCCGCCCGCGAAGCCCAGGAAGCCCGGGAAGGGACAAGCCGATGACCGAAGACGAAGCCGTACTCCTCACCCGCTACGTCCGCGCCATGTGCCCGCAGCAGAGGTTCGACGAGTTCACCGCCGACGCCTGGTTCGACATCCTCGCCCCCTACTGCCTCGACGAAGCGCGCACGGCTGTCGCCCGGCATATCGCCGCCGGAAACTCCTTCGTCTCCGTCGGCGAGATCGCGGCCGGTATCCGCAGGACCCGCGACGAGCGACTCCAGCGCCACACGGAAGCCGAGCCGCCGCGTGGAGACACAGGCGACGCCGCCTACCCGATGGCTCTCGCTGCCGAGCGCCGCGCCGTCGCGGACGGCTGCGTCGAACCTGTTCCGGTTTCCGCCCTCCCGTCCGGGGAGAACGCCCCGTACGACAACCGCGCCCGTACCCTGCTGCGACTCGTCGGAAAGGGCGCCCCCAGCCGCCGCCCTGAGCTCACAGCCCCCTGCCCCTACTGCGCGGCTCCCGCCGGGCGCCCGTGCACCAGCGGGAAAGGCAGGCCCCGCCGCGACGCCCACCCCAACCGTGTCGAAGCATCCCGGCGACAGGCCGCCGGAGCCGCCGCTCCCACCCGCGCCGAGGTCGCGGCAGAGGTGGAACACCGTCGTGCGGCGGCCCGTGCCCACCTTGACCGACTCACACCCGGCGACCGCGCACGCCTGACCGAGTTCCGGCAACAGCGTGGCGACGGCACGACCGTCCCGGTGTGGTGACCGGGCATCGAGCTGCACGCCCGGCCGGGGCTCGCCACCGGTCCCTCGGGCGGCTGCCAGCGGTTCTTGACCCGCCACCCGGCGGAAGGCCGACTCGGACGGGACCTACCGGTTGGCGGCGGTGTCCAGCTCGCGCTCCGCGGCGGGGGTCGTATCGCGGTGGCCCGGTTTGAGCGCGAGGTAGAGCGCGACGGCGGGGCTGAGGACGATCGCGGACACCGTCAGTGCGGCGGCGACGCCGAGCCTGCTGCCGACGGCGCCGATGGACGGGCCGCCTGCCACCTGGCCGAAGGCGTCGAGCTGGCTGTTGAGGGAGAGTCCCGTGGCGCGGGCGCCGGAGTCCAGGTTCCGGTTCATCCAGGCCATCTGGACCGGGTACGCCAGATCCCGCGCACCGTTGCGCAGCCAGAGGCCGGCCAGGGCGAGGCCGATGATCGGGCTGACGCCGAGGAGCACGATGCCGACGACCTGGACGGCCGTCATCAGGGCCATGAGCCGGTTCGGATGACGGTTGTTCATCGTCGTCGGGATCATCCGGTTCACGGTGAGCGAGACGAGGAGCGAAAGGGCCGTACCGATCAGGGCGAAAACGGTGAACCACACGGTGGGGCCGTCCAGGCCGGCCACGGAGGGCAGGCTGAAGTCGCTGAGAATGCGGTCCACCCACAGCCGGTCCACGGCCTCACTGGCCAGTCCCACGAACAGGCTGACCAACGCCATGGTGAGCAGGACTCGGTTCGAACGTATTGCCTTGATGCCGGTCTTGACCTGATCGACCATCGCGGAGAATGTCTCGCGGTCCTCGACGGGCGTCGGCCTGAAGCCGTTCTCGGGCATGAAGAAGGCGAGGAACAGCGCCACGGCGAGGAAGGTGACTCCCGCCACCAGAAGCGGCAACCCGAGGTGGTGCAGGCCGAGAAGACACGCGGCCAGGGTGCCGACGATGGTGAAGGCAAGGTCGATCTGGCGACCCTGGGTGAATACCGGCTGGGCTCTCTCGGGGCCGACCTCATCGGCCAGCCACGCCTGAGCCGAACCGGACATGAAGGTGAAACCGACGCCCCAGACGAAGGAGCAGAGGAGGGCGGCCCAGAATTCGGGAACCATGCCTTGGAGTACAAAAGCAAGCCCGGAAAGCGTCGATCCGATAATCAGGGACAGTCGCCGCGAATATCGATCAGCTACCACTCCGGTTGGCACTTCACACAGGAAAACCGTCGCTTCGAGAATAGTTCCCACGAGGACCAGTTGGAGCGGCGAGAGTCCGACAACGGTCGCCTGATAGACAATCTGCAGGGTCCCCACCAGCGCGTACGCGAATCCGAGCAGAGCCACGTAGATGTGGAAAATTCGTATCGCTTTCGTCATTTATGGGGGATCCTAGCTGTGCGATATACTTAACCGCAGCACCTGAATTTGCGGCCATGGACTAGCTGTGCGAGGTCTTCGAATTCGCGAGCCAGCGTAGACTTTCACGGATCACCGAATGAAATCAATCACCGAATGCGTGAGGTAGGCCACCTCAGGGTTTGACCAAGTCCGCCCGCCACGCCCCCACCACATCGTCCGCCGACCAGACGAGGTCCGCGCCATCGGCTTCGACCCCGGCGGCGACGCCCGACAGCGACACGATCGCAAGGCCGCTGCGGTCGGGGTCGAAGCCGGGGACCTGCGCGGCGGAGCGCTGGAGTTCGGCCAGGTCGTGGCGGTCGAAGGGGGGTCCAGCCAGTCCGGCGCGGGGAACTCCGCCATCAGCGCGAGGTCGGCGCACTCTCTCACCGACAGCACCGCAAACTATGTAGACGCCATCTACGTAGATTGAATCTACATAGATGGCACGGGGGGCCGTAACTGACCGCCCACCCCCGTCAGCCGAACCCCACCGCCGTCACATAGCTGTACGCGTCGTACTGCGAGTCCAGGCCGCTGATGATGTCGTCCCAGATGTCGTCCAGCGTCGTGCGGTCCGCCGTCAGCCAGGCGTCGACCATGTCGTCCCACAGCAGCCGTACGTTCAGCGAGCGCGGCGGCAGGGCGCGGCGGTGGGCGGTGGCCACGCCCGCCTGGTCGACCGGGTAGATCTCCATCCGGGTGCCGCGGCCCTCGGCGTTGAGGCGGCGTTTGAGGTCGCGGGCGACGTTGCGGCGGCGCAGGTCCCAGTACGCGGTGTCCAGGCGCTGGAGGTTGGCGTGGTGGGGGTGGGACTCCCCCGACAGCCAGCGCAGCAGCGTGCGTTGGGTGACCGCGATGCCGGCGCGGTCCATCGCCTGGTAGCCGGCCGGGGAGGCGGTGAGGTAGCGCAGCCGCGCCTCCAGGCCGCGGTCGGAGTCCACCGGCGAGGTGACGCCCGTGAGCAGCTCGTCCAGCTGGCGGGCGAGGGCCTGCGCGCCGGGGACGCCCGCCGCCCCGTACTGGCCGAAGTCGATCCACCGCCCGGCCATCAGCCCTCACCCTCCGCGGTCCGCGCCGCGGGCCGCAGGACCGTCTTCAGCTTCACCTGCGTCAGCCCGCGCCCCTCGGCGAAGACCTCCCGCCAGTCCCCGCCCGTCACGTGCAGCTCGTCGGTGCCGGAGACCGCCACGACCGTCAGCCCCGCCTCGTGGGCGCGGTGGGCCTTCCACCACAGGTTCGCGAACGCCTGCGAGTGGATGATGTGCATCCACTCCGGGCGCTCCATCACGCGGTTGGCGGAGGACTCCCCGCAGGTCGCGACGAACTTGGAGTACATCGACTTCACGTAGTGCAGCGTCAGCGCGTCCCCCTCGGCCAGCGCCTCGTCGCGCACGGTCGCCAGCGTGCGGCGGAAGCGCTCCAGCAGGCTCTCCGAGCCCGCGCCGGTCCACGACTCGTGGATGACGGGGGCCTCGCACAGCCCGTAGCGCGGACCGGACAGGCGCAGTAGCAGGCGCAACGTCGCGTCGGTGACCCACAGTTCACCCGCCGTCTCGCGCGCGCCCAGCGGGCTCGGCAACTCGGGGTGCTCCCAGGCGGGCGGGGTGATCAGGTAGACGCCGGAGCGCCCGCGGTCGAAGGCGCCGCTGTCGTCGTACTCCAGCTGCTTGTGCGGCAGATGGGTCTTCAACGCGGCCAGATAGGCGCCGTTGACGTCGAGGACCGCGACCTCCGCGCCGCGCTCGGGGCGCTCGGGGTGGCGCCACTTGGGGCGCGCCTCCCAGATCTCGTCGGCGCCGTTGCGGGAGCGCTTGCGCAGGATGTCGGGGCGCGGGGGGCGCATCAGCACGTCGTAGCGGGAGGCGACGCGGGTGAGGTCCCACAGGGCCATCGCGTCGGTGATGGCGCGTTTGGCGAGGGCGGTCTCGGCGGCTTCGAGGTCGCCGCCGGCCTTGGTGGCCTCGGCGACGACGACGTTGTAGACCTCGTCCAGGGGGAGTTGGTCGCTGCCGGCCGGGGGGCGGGCTGGGGCGGGGGGCCGGCGGGGGGCGGGTGCTGCTGGGGCGGGGGGCTCCGGTACGGGCTCCGCGGCCGGTGCTTCCTCTTCGGCCTCTTCGGCCTCTTCCGCCTCTTCGCTACGAGCCTCCTCCGCCGCCTCCGCTTCCCCCTCCCCCCCAAAGCACTCCTGCGGATCCAGGTGCTGCGCGAACCCCTCCACCGTCGCGGTCGCGGGCCCCCCGCACAGCACGCACGGCTGCGCCTCCCCCCGTACGACATCGGGGACCTGGGCCGCGGACCGAGCGGCCAGCGCGAGCCTCGGCCCGGCGAGGAGGTCGGACACCGTGATGCCGTAGTGCCCGGCAAGGACATCGCAGTCGGCCAGCGTCCACACCGCGTGCCCGCGCTGCCGTTCGGCCAGCTCGGCGGGGGTGGCCCCCAGCACCTTGGCCAGCTCGTCGCCCGACTCCCCCGCGGCGTCCATCAGGGCGGCCACGGTGGCGCACAGCAGCTGCTCGGTCGGCGTCGTCCCCACGGGCCGTACTCTACTCGGGGCGCCTCCCGCCCCACATCGGGCCTGGTAGCGGCAGCGGACGACAAAATTCCGCCCGCGCTCTCCGCCAACGAACCCACGCTACCCGCCCCCGCCCCAACCACTCGCCCCCGTCCGGAACTTGACCGAACCCCGTCCGCAGATGGGGCGCTAGCATTCCGTTTGGTCGACGGCCGTTTCCCCACCGGCCGGGGTGTGCCGAAGGGAGAGCGGTGGACCAGCGCGCACTGCCTGAGCAGGACTTCTCGGTGTTCGCCGATCCCGTGCGGTTCTCCGGACCGGGACGGCTGCGGGTGACGGAGGCGATGACGCGTCTGGAAGCCGAACGGCTGCGGGTGATCCGGGCGATGGAACGCGGGCAGCCGGTCGCCGCACGTGTCCTCGGACGAGGCGGGCAGGAGATCAACCGGAATCTCGCCCGCGAGATCCCGGCCTGGCGCACCCTCGACTCCGTCATGCCCAGCGGTTGCGTGGAGCGGCTCGCCGTGAGCCTCCCGAACAACACGTTCGCAATGAACGCCGGCCTCCGGATGATCAGCGTGTGGCACCGCGACGCGCTGAGCCCGGACGTGCGGCTCGTGCTGTCCTGCGAGGACCCGGAGGTGTACTTCTTCGGCTACGGACCGGTCGCGATGAAGATCGCCGACGGGGTCGAGGTGCTCCTCGACGGGCCCACTGTCAGCAACCAGGCGACCGTCATCGTCGTACGGGACGCCGCGTGCCTGGCCGCCGCGCGCCACTACTGGAACGCGGTGCGTGCGACGACGTACCCGTGCGCCGCCGAGGAGTTGCTCGTCGACGGCCTCACCGAACGCCAGCGCCGCATCGTCGCGCTCCTGCTCACCTGCTCGTCGGACGAGCAGATCGCCCGCCGGCTCGAACTGAGCGTGCGCACGGTCCGGACGGAGGTCGCCGTGATCCTCGACCTCCTCGACGCCCCGACCCGCTTCGTGGCGGGGTTCCGACTCCGCGAGCGCCTGAGCCGGGCCACCGCATGAGCCAGACCGCCGCCTGACCCGCCCGCAACCGCCGCCGGCTGCAGGAAGCTGCAATCTTCCGCCGACGGCGCCTGACAGGCTCCTGCCATGCGAAATCACGGAAAGTTCATGAGCGGCCTGACGGCCGTCGTCGGCACCGCGCTCGGGATGACCCTGCTGACTGCCACGCCGGCGTCGGCCACCCAGATCGCGAACAACTGCGAGGGCGCGGAGGTCGTCCGCTGCGCCAACGTCGAGATGTCGTCCACCGGCGTCTTCAACGCGCACGGCAGGGTGACCGACACCGCCGGAGGCACCAACTACGACGTCCAGGTCGCCGATGTGCGGCTTGAGTACAACGTGGACGGTGTCTGGAAACTCCTCCGGTGGGAGGTGCCGGGCGACTTCTGGGAATACGATCAGGACGTCGAGCGCACCACCTCGTACTCGTGCGGTTCGTCGGCACGAAAGCTCGTCCGCGCGAAGGTCTACGTGCAGTGGCTCAGCAGCACCGTGACCGGCGACTGGGTCACGACCCCGTCGACGTACATCTGCCCCCGCTGATCGCGTGACCGCGAGCCCCGCCGTTTCCGGACGGCCCCCGGAAGCTCCACGCTGAGCGGGCGGAATACTTCCGGCTCGTGAGGGCGGGACAGCACTAAGGAAGTATCCGCGGTGGTCGTGGGGATGAGCGCACCGGACGTGAGCGGCGCAAAGGCCGGGGAACCCTCAGCGGCCCAGACCGCCGGCGCCTCGGGCGACGCGCCGCCCCGATCAGGAGCGCGTCCACACCAAGCGGGCACCCGTTCTCCAGGACCGGGTGCCCGCAGCCGTGCCCTGATGCGCACTCCCCTTCCCCAAGTCGCCAGCTGCGACCATGAGTTGGCCGCCGCCTGAACGCGCTCCTCGCACCGCGCATCGACCCCGACGGCGGGTGAGAAGTTCCGGTAGGGACGGTTCGCGATCAACGGGTAGGGAAAGCAGCCAGCGCGTGACCCCACCGGTCCGCCGCCCGCAGCAGCACGCCCATATCCAGGCGCAATTCCACGGCGTACTGGTAGACGTCCGCCCCGTCGTCGTCCTGGTGCCAGGGGGGTGCGGCGTAAGCGTCGCAGATCCGGGCCGCCAGACACGGCTTGAAGCGAGAATCGCGGGCGCCTCCTGGAACCGGTGCTCGCCTTCAGCCTCGCAGACCGACGCGGGGCGAGGCGGCGGTCCGTATCCACCTGTCCCTGGAGGCCGGGCCGTGACCGGGCTGTGCGCTCTGCCGTGATCGTGTTCCGCCTTGGCACATCCTGAACGCATCAGCGAGGTCCGCGTGGTCCGCGAGCGATGACCGGCGATCCGCTGCCTTGCGGCAGGACGACCAGGAAGCGCCAGAGGTCGTGTTCGACGTTCGCCAATCCGATTGTCTCCGCGGATGCGAAAGCCTCGGCAGCGGGTCCAGCGCCGTCGGTCAACTCATCGAGTCTGGCGTAGGACTTCGCCAGGTCGGTGGAGGGGCCGTTGATCCACAAGCTGACGTTCGCCCCCCTGCGGAGCGCGGTGAGCAACTCGTCGCGCATCTCCCCCTGAGCCGAATCCAGCAAGCGGCCGTGAAGGCGCTCCTGGACGCATGGCTGCGTCGGGGCTGTCTCAACCTCCTGACGACACCGTCGGCACGAACGTAGGGCGTCAGGAACGAACAGATGTCGATAGCCGGTGGTATGCCGGGCCGAGATGCCGCACAGCGTCCCGCGCTCGGCCGCCGCATGCTCGACACCGGGAGCGCCGTTCACCTCGCAGGCACCAAATCGGGCCGACTCCCGCGCTGTTGCGAACGACCAGCCATCGCTCGGGACATCGATCATTCGCACGAGTGTGCCACAGCCGCCCTCTTGCCTGACCTGGGTCACCTGCGACACGAGCCCCTCCAAGCGCGCACGATCACGCATGGGGCTGCCGTGCTTGCAGAAATCCGTCGTCACGGCGCAGGCGCTCATGGCACCTGGTACGGCTACGACCGTCGGCCGACGCGCGTTCCGACCCCCGCACGTAGGGAGCGCCCCGGACCGGACCGGCCCGCTCAGGACTTGGATGCCTCCACGCCGGCGCCACGGACCAGCCGACGGACGTGCTCGCGCGTGTAACCGGTGAGTGTGACCACGTCGCCCTGCCGCGCACCCTCGCGCATGGCCTCGGCCATGGCGGCCGCGAGCTCGGCACGGGCCTCACTCGCGCGCTGCTCGGCGGCGTTCTTCGCGAGCACCGCCTTCCGCAGGCGGTCCACAGTCTCTTCGCTGGCAGCCATGACCGCATGCTCGCATTCCGCCCGCGGCCTTCGGCAACGAACTCACCATGCGTACGTCCCCACAGTGTCCGCTCGCACAAAGTTGCCTACACACCCGCCCGTTGAAGCGGGATCAAGGTCGGCTATCAGGAGCGTCTTCCGCTGCGCCGCGCTCCAGTTTCTCGCGACCGACAACCGTCGGATCGCACAGTCGTTCGACGTCGCGATCGCGTGCGATGCGGCGGAGCGCCAGCGGGTACCCCGGCGAAGCCAATTCCGATACCGGACCAACTACCAATACCAGAAGTAATGCCACTTATATACCATTTCAGTTGGCGTGATCATGAGGCAGTCTGGAGGGCCGCTGGCGCCGATTCGCTATTCAGCCTGGTTCCTGGCCCGTTGGATGTGAGGCAGGCTGCGTATCAGCGGAAGGGAAATGCTGACCTGAGGCTTCACGGCGGATGATGCATCGTGTCCGCCATCTTCGGCCACGGTGCCGGCGATACTCCGTTGCCGCCTGGCCAGGAGTGGCCTACGGTCCCAGGCATGCTGCCTGTGGTGGAAGCGGATGATGAGCGGAACGCTGTCGTCCCCGATGAGAGCGCGATGCGTCCTGGGGCGGAAGACCTCTGCGCACGTCTCGGGTTCTCCGGCGCCTCACTGGTTCGCTTCCCTGACGGGTCACAGCCGGTCTACGCGGTGGGGGACGACCACGTACTCAAGCTTTTCCCCGGAGCTGCTGCTCAGCACGGAATCGCCGAGGGCCGTGTCCTTGCCTATGTTCAGGGGCGACTGCCGGTGCCGACACCCGTGGTGCGGGCCTCCGGCTCATACGAGAACGGCTGGCAGTACGTTCTGATGTCCAGGCTCCGCGGCGAGAACCTAGCCCGCTCCTGGGGGCACGTGCCCCGGAACCATCGTGAACGGCTTGTCGCCGAGATCGGTGAGACCCTCGCGTCGTTGCACTCCCTCAGCCCCGATCCGCTGCGGGACGTTCTCGGCCCCGAGGACTGGGGCACTTTCCTGGACCGCCAAAGAGCCGGCGCGGTGGAACAGCAGCGCGCCCACGGACTGTCGGCGGCCTGGCTGGAGCAGATTCCGGACTTCCTCGCTTCGGTTCCGTTGCCACGGGCCCCACAGCCTTCCCTGTTGCACACCGAGGTCATGCAGCAGCACTTCCTGGTCGACCCCGACGGGTGGCGTCTGACCGGTCTGTTCGACTTCGAACCAGCGATGATCGGTGACCGCGCCTACGACTTCGTCGCTGTCGGCCTGTTCGTCACCCGCGGCGATCCAGCCCTGTTGGTTCGGCTTACCGAGGCGTACGGCCACAGCTTCGAGCCGTGCGAACTCATGGCCTTCACCTTGCTGCACGTGTACAGCGACCTTCCCTGGTACATGAGAGAACTGCCCGCACCTGCCGAAGAATCTCTGCCTTCACTCGCAGAGGCATGGTTCGGCACGGTGTGAGAGACGAGGCGGGCCCACTCGTTCTCGGCGGTCCGCACGGCGTAGGGCGACGACCTCGGTGATGAAGTTGGTCATCCGGCGCAGTTCGGCCTTGAGGCACTTCACTTGGTGAGTCTGCGGTGGCATACGAGGGTCGCGACGATGGCAGTGAAGGCGAGGAAGTGTTCCGGCTTGCGCTCGTAGCGGCGGTGGAGGCGTCGGCATCCGGACAGCCAGGAGACGGTCCGTTCCACCACCCAGCGGTGCCGGCCCAAGCAGCGGGAGGTCTCGATGCCTTTACGGGCTAGCCGGTGCCGGATGCCGCTTCAGTAAGGTAGATTTTGAGATTGTTGGCGAAGATGGCGAGCACGTCGAAAGCGTGCTTTCGGTAGGCGTTAACTCCGAGTCTGGTTACGGTGCCCTCATCTGGTGGTGCGAGGATGCGTCCGTCGAACGGGTGGCTGCGGCAGCTGGGGTTGAAGTTGCGGAGCATGTTTGGGTCTCCGTCAATCCTTCACCGCCAGACAGGGACCCAAAGGTTACTAGCGACCCGTGGTGCCCTAGTTATTTTGATCGGATCAGTGCGCTGCCCTTGACTGAAATCCGTGCCGCGGTGGAAGAGTACTTCCGTACGGGGGACGGGCTTCGTCCGAGTGGTATAGAGTGGGCGAAAGGTAATTTCAATGGAGAATTCTATAGCGACGGCAAATAGCCTCAGCAAGTAGAATCTTTAACATGTCGATACGCTGCACCCCTCGATTGCTAAGAGGGATGCAGCCAGAGCCGATTCGTTCTCGGCAGTCGAGTTCCCCCGAGAGAATTACGCTAGTAGTACACTACCCTGGCATGTCGCAACCAGAAAGGCTGCCCGGAACAGCCCCCTGCGACCCGGAAAATCCAAGCAGGGGATAATGGCATGATTGTTTATGGTCGTGGCGAGTATGCCCGCTCCGAGGAGGAAGTCGAAGCCCTTATTGGCGACGTCATGAGCAACCTCAGGCAGCGCGGTTTCACTCCCGACGGTTTCGAGATCATGCCCGAGCAGGCTCTTTTCTGCATTGTCGAGGACAGT
The DNA here is from genome assembly GCF_042663125.1 of Streptomyces polyrhachis. NCBI lineage: Bacteria > Bacillati > Actinomycetota > Actinomycetes > Kitasatosporales > Streptomycetaceae > Streptomyces > Streptomyces polyrhachis. The sequence goes on from NZ_JBHSZO010000019.1 coordinate 95,002, forward strand.
TACCCAGAGGATGCCGACACACTGCACCCCGACAACTATCTACATGTCTCAGTAAACACAACCAACGGATTCGGCGCGCTATATTGGTGGACCATCCAGGCACCTGAGGATGACGCGGAGGAAGATGTCTTCAAGTTTCACTGGACGTCAAGGAACCCCAATCCGCCGTCATTTGATCCGTTCGTGGTCGAGGACCCGGGCGGGGGGACATACTTCCCTCGCGAAGCCGCTATTCCGGTAGCGAAGATTCGTGCAGCGCTCGAAGAATTCTGCCGAAACAAGACGGGTAGGCGGCCAGAGTGTGTCGATTGGTACCTGCTTGACCCCAACCCGCACCCTCCTGGCGCGAGTTATTGAGCGATGGCGAAATGGATTGCACCTCCGTGTTAAGCGGGGGTGCAATCCCACGCCACCGAACATCCGGATCTACAACCTGCCGGCCGCCTCATGATCGACTTAAGTTAAGCGGCATTGATACCAGAAGGATAAACCGGGGCAAGGCGCCAAGCAAACGGAACCGATCAGTCCACAGACGAATCGAGGCGGATGTCGCCCACAACCAACCGAACCCCTAAACAGCTACCTCTGAAAATACTTCAGCGCCCCAAAGGGGAAATTCGACAAGTGAGAGAAGTGGGGCCATTCAGTTCCCATACTCGACACTTCGTCACCCTTCGTCATACCAGTCAGATGCACAGAATTTTCCATCAGTTACCACGACATCGCCGGCCCTAGTAGTGCCCACGTACAGTCCAAGTCCGTCTGGTCCCAAACCCGAAACACTCTCCACGAGGTCGATATTGCGATCGTTGCAGTACTGCATCATGGCAGATTCGACAACAGAGGGAGCCATGCCGATCAACCTGATATCGGAGAGCTCAATCTGCGGACCGTTGAGCCCGTGCACATGCACAGCCCCCAAGCAAGGATGACCATCGCGGTACGTGTAATGCGTTGTCACTCCAGCGTCTTCGAACCGCTCAGTATGCAATGTCCACGGTCCCTCGCCTTCCCACGGTGCCCCATGCGGATGCCGACCGGTACGTGCGGTCGGTTCCAACCCGTTGAGTGCGATTGCCACTTGCTGCGGGGTCATTCCGAACTGCAGGGGCCCTACCTTTTCCAATGGTGCCCACGTCCAGTGTGGACGTTCCCGATCGGTGGTCAGCAACCAGAACCCAGGATCCGGCGCCAACTCGCTGACATCGCGCCACTGCACGATTGATTCAGACTGGTATGGAGCCGAAGCCAACTCGGCACTGACAAGCAAGGCATCGGTAACAAGCGCGTCCTTGTGCCGCGTCGCACCCATAGAGATCCCCCACGCAGGAACCTCAGGATCGCCGCTCCAGTTCACCCCGAAGGCAGCGCCGTCCTGGAGGGCTAGAGATTCAAGGGTCAGCCTTAGAGCAGACGGCGTCTTTCCGATCAGCTCAACTCCCCGAAGCACTACCTGCGGTCCGCCCGCTGCTCGGACCGATATACCAACCAAACCGGAGTCGTCCCCATAGATCGCGGTCACACCAACAGTTGGGTAATATCCCCACCCAACTCCGTTGCCGAGGTTGTAGGAATAGGGGGCCATGGCACCACCCAACGCTGCCGAAACTTCGTCTGGCGACATTGCAAAATGCAACGGACCAACTCTCACAAACGGCTCCACGTCCCAACGCTCCCGCCCTTCGAGCCCCTCAGGAATCCGTCCCATCTCAGCCCACCCTTCCGATATTGAACATGTAACCGTTTGCCGAATTTCCATACTTTACAGTGAGTTTCCGCCGCAGGTCAGGCGAGCATGCCGCGCCGGTGGGCGAGCGCCTCGAACCGCGCGTTGCTCGACCGCGCGAGGTCCGCACCCACCAGCGACTCCCACCGCCGGCACGTCGCGCCCACCAGCGCCTCCACCGCCGCTGGGTCCGCCACCCGCCACGCGGGGAACTGCCCTGCCCAGTCCAGCGCGGCCACCACGCTGCAGCCGTCTTCCATGAGCCGTACCGCCGTGTACGCCACATCAACCCACGCCGGGCCCGCGGCCACCATTGCCCAGTCGATCATCCATGCTCGGCCTGAGCCGACGAGAAGGTTGTGGGGGTTGGTGTCCGTATGGAGCAGCGCCTCCCCCCGCAACAGTTCCCGGCCGCCCGCTCCCAGGTACGGAGCCAGGCGGTCCGCGAGCTGCGGCACGGGCAAGCCGTCAGGGGCACGTATCGCCTGTGCCGCTGCGAGGACATCAGCGACCGCCGTCAGATCCGGGGAGCCGGGGGACAGGTCGGCGTGGCGGCCATCGATCCAGTCGAAGACCAGCAGTTCCCAGCCTGCCGCCGTCACCACCGCCCGCAGCCGCGCCCCGACAGCCACCACAAGTGGCGCCACGGCGGCCTCGTAGCGCTGGGCGTGGGAGCCGTGCGCATCGTCCACCCGGACGCCCTTGACGAACACGGGCCCGCCCGGTGCGTCGAGGCGGGCCGCCAGCTGGCACGTTAGGCCGTCCGCGATGCCCGTCGCCGTGAGGACGGACCCGACGTGCTCCTGCACGGCAACCCGCGCAGCGGGCGGCAGCTCATGCCACGCGATGCGCTCCACGGCGCAACCCTCCAATAGGTCCGGGAGCCACACAACGTGGTCCCCGGCGTTGGGTGTTGGCGTCAGCCCTGCGTGGCGCCGCACTTGCGGCAGCGGACCTTTCCGCTCCAGCCCGCCCAGCCGTGATCGCAATGGCTCAGAGTCGTGTCGGTCATCGTCGGCCCCCTGGATCGACAGCCCGTGGTCCGTCAGGCGTCCGGGCCGGCGGCCCGACGGTCGCGGCGCGCGTCGAGGACGACCTGCCGGTCCGGACGCGGGGGGAGCTTCGCGCCGGGTTCGCGCAGGTACCAGGCGATCAACAGCCGCATGACGGCGGCGCGTTCGGTGTCCAGGCTCTTGACCGCCGCGTCGAAGTCGTACCACTCGTCGCCGATGCGGATCTGCCGGGCGGGTGTCTTCGGCGCGTTGGGCATGTACGCACCGTATCCGGGTGTAGCTACCGCCTTCAATATCACCCCTTTCGTGGACCGTCTCCGAACATCTCGCGGTGTAGCTACACCCAATGCTATGGTGTAGCTACACCCAAAGCAAAAAGAGCCCGTCGTGGGCATCGTCGAACAGATCGTCAGCATCGGCGCCATGCCCTCCCGGCCCACCCCCAGCACCGACCGACGAAAGGTCCCCCGTGGCCCGTATCCGTTCGATCAAGCCGGAGTTCTTCACCAGCCTCACCGTCGCCGACCTTTCCCTGACGGCGAGGATGACGTTCATCGGACTGTGGACGCACGTCGACGACGACGGCCGCTGCGTCGATGACGCGCGGCTCGTCCGCGCTGCGGTCTGGCCGCTGGACGACCGGGTCGCCGCCGATGTGGAGGAGGATCTGCGCGTTCTGCAGGAGGCACGTCTCGTCGTGCGGTACGAGGTGGAGGGGCGCCGCTACCTGACTGTCCGCAACTGGCGCGAGCATCAGCGCATCGACAAGCCCAAGCCGAGCAGGCTGCCCGGGCCCGGTAGCGAAGACACGTCCCCCACCTGCGGGAACACCGGTTTCCCCGATACGTCCGCGACGCCTCCGGGACGCTTCCCGGATCCCTCCCCGATCGATCCGGGAAGCGTCCCCGTAGGAAAGGAACAGGGAACAGGGAGCAGGGAGCAGGAAACGTCCGCGACTCCCCCGCCCATCCCCCCGCCCGCAGCCGCCGAGGCGGCTCCACCGCCCGACCCCCAAGGCGCCCCGCCGCAGGAACGTGCCGACGTGGTCCGGGTGTGCGAGGCCCTCGCCGACGCCGTCGCGGCCAACGGCAGCAACAGGCCGATCGTCACCGAGCGTTGGCGGACCGAGGCGCGGCTGATGCTGGACAAGGACGGCCGCACCGTCGAGCAGGTTCTCGGCGCCGTCGCCTGGTGCCAGAGCGATCCCTTCTGGCGGGCGAACGTCATGTCGATGGCCGCCCTGCGCAAGCAGTACGACCGCCTGCGCCTCCAGGCCCGGCAGCGACCCGGTTCGCCGACCTCCACCGTCGACCAGCGCGTCACCACCGCCCTCCGCCTCGCCGACCGCCTCGCCGCCGAAGAAGCCGAAGAGGCAGCCGCCGGGTACGCCGTCCGCCCCACCGTCGAGGGGAGCGCCCGCCCGTGACCCCCTCCGAGGCCCTGCGCCTGCTCGCCCACGCCGCCGCCTTCGACCGCCGTACCGTCGGCGAGATCGAGGCCCGCGCCTGGGCCGCCGCCCTCCACGACGTACCCCTCGACCAGGACACCCTCGACGCCGTGGCCCGCTTCTACGGCGACCTCGCCCCCGGCGCCGAGCCCGGCGACCCCACCCGGCGTCGCTGGCTGGAGCCCCACCACGTGCGCTACCACCGCCGCCGCATCCGCAACGCCCGGATCGCCGCCGCCAACCTCGCCTACAGCGGCGACCCCGACGAGACCCCCCGCCAGGCGATCGCCAACCAGCGCGCCCTGACCAGGGCAGCCGCCGACGGTCGCCCGCTTCCCCGCGCCGCGCTCGCCGCCCGTACGGACACCGCCGCCCGCAGCCGCGCTCTGCTGCGTACGCTCCTCCCCCAAATCACCAGTCGCCGCCCGGAGTTGGCCGCCGCCTGCCACCACTGCGCCGCCGCTCCCGGCACCCCCTGCCGCACCGGCAGGGGCGAACTGCGCCGCGACGCCCATCCCACCCGTATCGACGCCAGCCGCCGCCTGAACGCGGCCCTCGCACCGCGCAACGGCCCCGACGGCGGGTAAGAGGCTCCGGTGGGGGCGGTTCGCGATCAGCGGGTCGGGAAAGCAGCCAGCGCCTCGTCCCACTGGTCCGCCGCCCGCAGCAACGCGCCCCTGTCCAGGCGCAGTTCCACGGCGTACTGGTAGACATCCGCCCCGTCGTCGTCCCGGTGCCAGGGGGGCGCGGCCTCCAGGGACAGGTGGACACGGACCACCGCCTCCTCCCCGCGTCGCTCGGCGAGGCTGAAGGCCAGCACCGGCTCTACGAACCACGTGTCCGGGTCCAAGTCGCCCTCCTCATCGGGCCCCGACACCGCCACCGTCCCCGCCGCGACCGCCCGCAGCCAGCCGCCCACCCGGCGGGCCTCATCCGTCAGCAGGCAGGGGTCGGTGAAGGACCAGCCGCCCTCGGGAGTCGTCACCGCGCCGCCGATGACCAGCCAGTTGTCGTCGTACGGCTCTCCGCGCACCGCTGCGAACTGGTAGCGCAGCGGGCGCAGTTCCACCCTGTTCACGCCATCGCTGAGGAGCACCGCCACACCGCCTCTCCCTCGACCACCTCGTCCGTAGCCCCCAGACCGAGCGCCCGTGCGATGCCCATCGACGCCTCGTGCCGCGGGTGGATGTGCGCGGTCAGGGCGACCGCCCCGTGCTCGCGCAGCCAGCCGGCCATCGCCAGCGCCCCTTCGCGTCCGATGCCGCCGCCCTGGTAGTCGCTGCCGACCACCCAGGCGACCTCCGCCTCGTATCCGCCCCCGTCCAGGCGGGAAAGCGTGGCCTGGACCGTGCCGACGAGCCGGCCGTCCGCGCGGCGTCGGAGCATCCAGTTCAGCCAGCCCTGGCCGCCGTCCGGGGACCGCCCGGCCGACTGCCGCCGGTACCGGGCTTCGAGCTCCTCCAGCGTGCACGGCGTGCCGCCGGTCCAGCTGTGCAGCCGTACGTCGTCGAAGACGGACACGGCCTCCGGCGCGTGCTCGACCCGCAGCGGTTCGAGTCGAAGGCGTGACGTCGTGACGGGGGTGGCGCTCGGCCAGGCGACTGTGTGGGGCACGGCATCGATCGTAGAAGAACGAAGAACGAAGAACTCGACGCCCCTGCGGCCGAGTTCAGGCAGCTGACGATCACCGGCCCCGGACATGGACGTGGGCCGGATGCCCGCTCGCTGGAGAGACGGGCACCCGACCCGCACGGGGCGCCTGCACGCCGGGGACGAGGCCGGTCGCATCAGCGCGTCAGTGGATCGTGGGCGAGGAGTCGCTCAGCGGTTGTAGGGCGGCTGGTGCTCCTCCGCGCGGCGGGCCTTCGCCTGCTCCTCCGCGAGCTTGGCCTTCCCCTGCTTGTTGGGGGGCTGGCCGTGGAAGTAGAGCGGCTTGCCCTGGCCGCGGGCTCCGAGCCCGTGGTGGCCCTTGACCGGTGAGTTGTGGCGCATGGTCGGCTCCTCGCGTCGCTTGGTTCGCGTGATTCGCGGCAGGTCCGTTTCCGAAAAGCCGAAGTGGTTTTCCGGACGCTTTTCACGATACGTCCATGAGGGCCGGTGTGTCGAACGGGTGACGGCGCGGTAATTCCCGAAACGGCGCACCGGGAGCCGCCCACCGCACAATTCCGGGATTTCCGCCCGAATGAATTCACCGCCCCCTCACCCTTCCGGATGCGCGGCAGCGGTACGCATGTCAGGCTGGCCTGGTGCATGCCTCTGAGCTGACTCCCGAAATGCTGGCCGCGCTGAGCAAGCAGCGGCCGTACCCCGCTATCACCATGGTGATGCCGACCGATTCGGACTTCCCCTACAGCGAGAAGGACCGGATTCTGACGCGCGACCTCGTCACCGAGGTCAAGCGGCGGCTGGCCGACGATCCGGACGTGGATCGCAAGACGCGGATGGACCTGGAGGAGCTGCTGGACCCGGCGGCCATCGAGGACGCGGTGACGTCGCTGCCCGGCGACGACGCCATGGTGGTCTACGTCGCCGCGCACGAGCCCGTGCAGGTCTGGCGGATGACGTCGCTGGGGCCGGTGGAGCCGAAGGTGGAATTCGCGACGGCGTTCCTGACCCGGTATCTGGTCGGGGCCCAGCAGCGGGCCAGGCCGTATCTGCTGCTGGTGCTGGACCAGGAGATGTGCCGCCTCTTCCGCGGCTCGGTGAACCACCTCACCGAGGTCAAGGAGGACGGATTCCCCGACGTGCCGCGCATTCCCTCCCCGGAGGACGCGCTGCCCGGCCCGATTCCGCACTCGCCGCCCTACGAGGGCCACGACGCACGGGTCAAGCAGTACCTGCGCACGATCAACAAGAAGCTCAACGCGTATTTCCACGCCCACGGCACGATGCCGCTCTTCGTCATCGGCGGCCCGAAGATCCTCGCCGCCTTCGAGGAGGTCAACGAGTTCCCGCGCGTCGTCGCCGGGACGCTCGCGCTGACGGGGATGGAGAACGACTCCCCCAAGGACCTCGCCAAGCGCCTGGCGCCGGTGCTCGCCGAGTACGAGGCCACGCGCGTCAAGGAGGCGATGGACGCGCTGAGCGACGCGCGCGGCGCCCACCGCTACGCCGGCGGCGCCCCCGAGGTGTGGACGGCCGTCGCGGACAACCGGGTGCGGCTGCTGCTGGTCGAGGAGGGCCTGTCGCTGGCCGGGCGCATCAGCGAGGACGGGCGCGAGGTGGAGGTCGTCACCGTGCCCGAGCCGGTCACCCTGCCCGACCCCAAGCCGGACGTCACGGCGCCGCCGCGTACGTACGGGGTGGCCACCGACGTCGTGGAGCGCCTGGTGGACGGCGCGATCGAGGCGGACTCCGAGGTGATGTTCGTCCCCGACGGCACCCTGTCCGACCTGGGCGGCGTGGCGGCGGTCCTGCGGTACTGACCGCCGCCCCTCCCCCGGTACGCCGGAAGAGCCGGTGGCCGGCCCCTGGTCAGGGGCCGGCCACCGGCTCTTCCGGCGCGAGAGGAGAGACGGGCTACCGCGCGAGGAACTCCCCCAGCACGTCGGCCAGTTCACCGGGCGCGTCCATCGCGATGAGATGGCCGGCCGTCGCGAACTCCACCAGCTCCGCGCCGGGGATCACGGCCGCGTACCGGCGGCCGATGGCCTGGAAGTCGGCGACGTCCAGTAGGCCGATCCCCACCAGCGCGGGCACCTTGACGCGGGCGGGGTCGCCGGAGCCGGGGCCCTGCGAGTGCTCCCCCACCAATGCCTGGTGCACCAGCGACGTCCGCAGCGGGCCGCGCAGGCGCTCGGCCAGTCCCGCCGCCACCTCGTCCCAGCCGCGCGCGGGCCCGCGCAGCCACATGTCCATGTTCACCTCGACCGCCGCGTCCACGTCGCCCGCCGCCAGGGCGGCCGTCTCGGCCTCGTCGTAGGCGATCATCTCCGCGGACCAGTCGTAGCCCGGCCACGGTGCGGCGAGCAGCGCCAGCGAGTGCACCCGGTCCGGATGGGCGAGCGTGAAGTCCAGCGCCACCCGCCCGCCCCAGGACGCCCCGACCAGGCGGACCCGCCCGTGGCCGAGGTGGTCCAGCAGGCGCAGCAGATCGCCGCTCTCGCTGAACGGGCCGCTCGGGGGCGCGGATTCGCCGAAGCCGCGCAGGTCGTAGCGGATGACGGTGCAGCGCTCGGCGAGAGCGGGCACGACCGCGTCCCACATCCGGCGGTCGGCGACACCGGCGTGCACGAGGACGAGGGGCGGTCCGTCGCCGGCGGTGTCGTAGGAGAGATGGCCGAGATCGTCAACAAGTACGGGCATCCACGGATCGTCGCAGGTCACCGGGTATATGTCACCCGCATATCCCGCTGCTGCAGCGCCGCGCTCCCTCACGGCGTCCCCTCACCGCGCCCTCCCCACCGCGCCCTCCTCGACGGCGCTCCCGGCGCGCGGCTCAATCCTTTTCCCTTCCCGGAAACTTCACTGACAGAAGATGTCAGGGGATCTCCGGATAGTGGTGCCATGATCCTCAGTAACCACTCCCGTCGGGCCGAGCGCCTGCTCGTGCCCGCTGCCTTCGCCACCGCTCTGGGCAACAACGTCCAACTCATCGTCGGCGCACTGCTCATGATCAGGGAGCAGCAGACCATGATGGCCGTCGGCTGGCTCTTCATCGCCGTCGCCGGGCCGCAGGCGCTGCTCTCGCCCTTCTTCGGACGGCTGGCCGACCGCTTCGACCGGCGCGCCCTGTGGATCGGCTGCGATGTCACCAGTGCCGTGCTGGCCCTCGCGCTGCCGCTGTGGCTGGCCTGCGGCGGCGCCGCGGGGCCCGGGATCTACGGCGCCAACCTGGCGCTCGCCGTGGTCGGTGCGCTGTTCTTCCCGGCGAGCTCCGCGCTGATCAAGGAACGAGTGCCGGCGGGCCGGCTGCGGGGGTTCAACGCCCGCTACGAGATGGGCACCCAGGCGGGGATGCTGCTGTCGGCGACGATCGGCGGGCTGTCAGTCCAGGCGTTCGGCGCCGTGCCGCTGCTGGTGTTCAACGCCGGGACCTTCCTCGTCTCGGCGCTCTGCGTCGCCGCGGTGGGGCCCCGCCCCGACCGGGCGCCGACGGACACCACCGCCGGGCAGCCGGCGCCGGCCGCCCCCCGCGGGCCGCTGCGGATGCGCCGCTTCATCCTGCTCTACGCCCAGGGGAGCGTGGTCGTCACGGTGTTCAACGCCCTGCTGCCCACCGCCGTCATCGGCGAACTCCACCTGGGGGCCGCGACGTTCGGCGCGGTGGACGCCCTGGGCGGCCTCGGTTTCCTGGCGGCCACCGGTGCGTACCGCATCGTCAGCAGACGCAGTCCGGACCTTCGTATCGCCGTCGTGGGCTTTCTGCTCTGCAATGTCGGCCTGGTGCTGCAGAGCCAGTTCGGGATCGTCGGCTATCTCGTCGGGGTGCCGCTGGGGGCGTTCTGCTTCGGGCAGGCCCGGATCGCCTCCCGGACCATGCTGATGAACTCGACCGACGAGGCCTCCGTGGGCCGGGTCTTCGGGCTGGCGAACGGCGGCGGGCTGGCGGCCACGGTCGGGGTGATGTTCCTGGTCGCGGCGGTCACCGACCACAGTGACACGCGCTACGGCTTCGCGGTCCTCGCCGCCCTCGCCCTGCTGGCGACCCTGTCCGCCGGACTGCTGCTGCGGTCGCCCTCCCCCGCCCGGTCCGACGTGCCCGCCGGCCGGTACCGGTCGAGCACGGCCGCCGCCGCCTCCGCGATCGCGCGGCGCAGTTCCCCGGGAGCCAGCACCTCGATGTCCGGCCCCAGTGACAGCAGCGTCGGCACCGCCAGCCCGACCGACTCCAGCGGTACGGTCGCCGTCACCCAGCCGTCCGCGTCCGGCGGCCCCGCCGAGTCCTCCACGGCGCGGACCAGTGCCGCGTCCAGGCGGTCCGGCAGCGCGGCCAGCAGCGCGGGAGCGATCCTGACGGAGGCCTGAAGCCGCAGTCTGCGGGCGTCGTAGACGGCGAGGTAGTCCTGCCAGTGGGCGGCCAGGTCGAAGCTGCCGGGGCGCTCGAAGACGTCCTCCCCCACGTCCAGACGCAGGATCGAGGACACCCGGTAGGTCCGCACCGCGCCGTCCACCGCTGCGACGAGATACCAGACGCCCGCCTTGAGGACCAGGCCGTAGGGGTCGAGCCGGCGCTCGACCTCCTGCGGCTCGGCCCAGCGGCGGTACCGTACCCGGATGCGCCGCTGGTTCCACACCGCGTCGGCGAGCGCCACCAGAGCGGGCGGGGAGTCCTGCTCCCGGTACCAGCCGAGCGCGTCGAGGTGGAAGCGCTCCCGGATCCGACCGGCCCGGCTGCGCAGCGGGGGCGGCAGCGCCGCGGTCAGCTTCAACTGCGCCGCCGCCAGCACCTCGCCCAGTCCCAGGTCGTCCGCCGCGCCGGGCAGCCCGGCCAGGAACAGGGACTCCGCCTCGTCGGCGTGCAGTCCGGTGAGGCGGGTCCGGTAGCCGCCGAGCAGCTCGTAGCCGCCGTGGTGCCCGGCGTCCCCGTACACCGGGATGCCCGCGGCGCTCAGTGAGTCGATGTCCCGGTAGACGGTCCGGACCGAGACCCCCAGCTCCTCGGCGAGCTCGCCGGCCGTCAGCCTGCCCCGGTTTTGCAGCAGGAGGACGAGGGAGAGGAGCCGGGCCGCGCGCATGAGCCGATCATTCCAGGTCAGGGCCCAAGCCGGGTCCGTACAGGAGCTACATCCCCACCCGCGCCCCCAGCCGCACCAGCCCCGGCGCGAAACGGCTCGCCAGGCGGGCCGCCTTCGACTCGACGGTGACCGGGACGACCGCCTGCCCGGTGCGCACCGCGCGCAGGATCGCGGAGGCGACCTTCTCCGGCGGGAAGCCGCGGCGGGCGTACAGGCCGGAGAACTTCCGCCGGCGCGCGCTCTGCTGCTCCTCGTCCAGGCCGGAGAAGGTGGTGCTGCGGGTGATCGCGGTGTTGACGATGCCCGGGCAGATCGCGCTGACGCCGATGTCCTCCGCCGCCAGCTCCGCGCGCAGGCAGTCGGAGAGCATGAACACGCCCGCCTTGCTGGTGGCGTAGGCGGCGAGCATCTTCGACGGCAGGTAGGCGGCGGCGGAGGAGACGTTGACGATGTGGCCGCCGGCGCCGCGCTCCTTCATCAGCGTGCCGAAGGCGCGGCAGCCGTGGATGACGCCCCAGAGGTTGACGTCCAGGACGCGCTTCCACTCCGCCTCGGTGGTCTGCAGGAAGGTCCCGGAGTGGCCGATGCCCGCGTTGTTGACCACGATGTCGGGGACGCCCTGCTCGGCGGCGACCTTCGCGGCGAAGGCGTCCACCGCCGTGCCGTCGGAGACGTCGACGAGGTGCGTGCTCACCGTCGCGCCCAGCAGCGCGGCGAGTTCGGCCGTACGCTCCAGGCCCTCGGCGCTCACGTCGCACAGCGCCAGCTCGGCGCCCTCGTCGGCGAAGGCCAGCGCGGTGGCGCGCCCGATGCCGCTGCCGGCGCCCGTCACCACGGCCAACCTGCCCGCGAAAGCACGGGACGTGCCCTTCGCCCCGGCCCCCTCCCGGGCCTGGGCCAGCGCGCGCGGCGCCGGGGCGCCGTCCTGGTGGGCGGCGAACTCGCGGACCATCGACGCCACGGTGCTTCCCTTCTTCAGCAGCGCCGACCAGTGGGTCGCTGCCAGCTCACGGCGCCACAGGCGCGGCGCCCAGCGCTCAAGTCCCTCGCTGAGCGCGGGGCTTACGTAGGTGTCGCGGGTCAGGGTGATCAGCTGCACCGGCACGGCGGTGGGCCGCTGGCGCGGACGCAGCACCCGGGGCAGCATGTTGGCGCGGTACAGCTCCACACCGCGCGCCGCGTCGCGGGCCAGGGTGCGCTGCGGGTGCCCGGGACGGGGCTCGACGCCCTCCACCGCGCGCAGCACGGTGGGCCATATGCGGGCCAGGCCCAGGCGCCAGACGGCGGGGGCCGCGACGGGGATGTGGAAGAGGTAGATGTACCAGGAGTGCGCCGCCTGCGAGGCGAGTTGGCGCAGGTGGCGCGGGGTGGGGCGGCGCAGCCGGTGGCGGATCCAGTGCCCGACGTGGTCCAGGCTGGGCCCGGACAGGGTGGTGTACGAGGCGAGGTGCTCGGCGGCGTCGGGCGCGGTGACGGCCTCCCACGCCTGGATGGAGCCCCAGTCGTGGGCGACCAGGTGCACGGGGCGCCCGGGGCTGGTGGCGGCGATGACGGCGTACAGGTCGCGGCCCAGGTGCTCCAGCGCGTAGCCGGCGCGGTTGGCGGGGGCGGTGGAGGCGCCCGCGCCGCGCACGTCGTAGCGCACCACGTGGTGGTCGGCGGCCAGGTCGGCGGCGACGTCGTCCCAGACGTAGTGGGTGTCGGGGTAGCCGTGGACGAGCAGCACGGTCGGCGCGGCGGGGTCGCCCTGCTCGTAGACGGCCAGGGTGACCTCCCCCGACTGTACGGCGGTGGAGCGCACGGCCGCCTTGTCCAGGGGGAGTTTGGCGGGGCGCGGTTCGCGGGCGGGCTTCTTGGGCGTGCTCACTTGGCGTTCTCCCTCTTCTTGCGCAGCTCGTCGGCCAGGTGCACATGCGGCAGGTCGTCGTCCAGCCAGTAGGCGTCGTCGTCGGTGACGACGAGCAGCTCCTCGAACTTCAACCCCACGTCGCGGAAGCCCACATGGGGCTCCACCGCCCACAGCCCCGGGGTCGGCGCGTGGCGCGAGGCACGCCCGTCGGCCCACAGCGGGGAGCGCCCGGCGAGGCGCTCGTGGACCAGCTCGCGGCCGAGGGTCTGCAGGGTCCGTACGCCGAAGCCGAAGAGGCTGACGCCGGCGGGGAGGCGCTGGGGGGGCATGCGGGTGACCTGGTGGCCGATGACGCGGCCGGGGTAGACCTTGTGCCGGTTGTCGTAGCCGTGCTCGGCGATCTTCGCGTCGACGGCGCCGTAGACCTCGTCCAACGTGCGGCGCTCGCGGACGAGTTCGACGATCAGCTCGCGGTAGTCCAGCAGGTCGGCGGCGATGCGCTCCCAGATGGGGTTGCGGCCCAGGACGCCGCTGTAGCCGATGTCGGCGGTGTAGCCGTCGACGACGGGCGCGCAGTCCAGGATGTACGACATACCCTCCTTCAGCCGGCGCCCGGTGGCGAAGAACTGCAGCGGGGTGCGGAAGTGGCGGAAGGCGGTGCGGTCGCCGAACCAGGCGAAGGGAACGTGGAAGAAGTCCTCCACGCCCGCGGCGACCAGCTCGCGGCGCAGCCGGCCGGCGGCCTGGCGCTCGGTGACGCCGGGCTCCAGCCAGACGGCGACGTTCTCGGCGCAGCGGTAGGAGAGCTGCTGCAGCTCGCGGAAGCGGGCGAGGTCGTTCTCGTCGAAGGGGAAGGCGGGGAGCGCCTTGCGGGCAACGCGGGTGTGCGTACTCATGGGAGAGGTCTCTCGCCTTCGTCGCGGGCTGGGGTGGCTGCGTGGCCGGGGAGGGGTCGGTCGGGTCAGAGGTCGAGGTCGAGGCAGGCGCCCTCGTCGGCGCGCGAGACGCACACGAGCATCTCGCCGTCCGTGCGCTGGGCTTCGGTGAGGCGGCGGTCGCGGTGGTCGGCCTTCCCGGCCAGGACACGCACCTTGCACACGCCGCAGAAGCCCTGGCGGCAGGAGTAGGGGGTGGCCGGGTCGGCGTCGCGCAGGACGTCCAGGGCGCTGCGGTCGGCGGGTACGTCCAACTCGCGGCCGTCGCGCAGGCGCAGGGTGAAGGGTTTGCCGCCGGTGATGGGCGCCTGGGTGAAGCGCTCGAAGTGCAGGGCGGTGGCGGGGCTTTGGGGGAAGGCGGCGCGCAGGGCGTCGAGCATGGGCGAGGGGCCGCAGGCGTAGACGGCCGCGCCTTCGGGGGCGCGGGCGAGGAGGTCGGCGGCGCTCGACATACCCTCCACGTCGTCGCTGCGCAGCTCCACGCGGCCGGGGTGGCGGCGCGCGAGGCGGGCGGTCTCGGCGGCCAGCGGCAGGGAGTCGCGGGTACGGCCGGTGTGGACGAGGTGGAAGTCGGCGCCGCGCCAGGCCGCCTCGTACGCCATCGGCAGGATCGGGGTGATGCCGATGCCGCCGGCGATCAGCAGCACCTTGGTGTCCCCGGCGAAGGGGAAGGCGTTGCGCGGTCCGGCGATACGCACCCGGGTGCCCTCCGTCAGCTCGCGGTGGACCTCGGCGGAGCCTCCCCCGCCGTCGGGGATGAGGCGCACGGCGATGCGGTAGGCGTAGCGGTCGGCGGGGTCGCCGCACAGGGAGTACTGGCGCCGGCGGCCCGAGGGCAGGTCGAGGTCGAGGTGCGCGCCGGGCTGCCAGGGCGCCAGCTGCCGCCGGTCGGGGTCGGCCAGGCGCAGGGCGACGACGTCGTCGGCGAGCTGCTCGCGGGCGGTGACGACCAGATCGGTGGGGCGCTCGCCGTCCGCCCCCGGGCGCGGGGAGCGGGTGAGGGTGAGCTTGATGTACGCGGCGGAGAAGCGCTGCAGGCCGGTAAGGAAGCGGTCCGGGCGCCCACGCCCCTGCAGGTCGGGGGGCGGAACGGGCCGGGGCGGGCGCGGGGTGCGGGTCACGGAGGCAGGTCCTTCGCGGGGAGGGGGTGGTCAGTGCGCGGCGGCGCGGGCGGCGGGCGAGGTGCCGAGGTAGGCGATGGCCTGGCGCGTCGAACCCTCCTGGCTGGGGTGGTAGCGGGGGCTGAGGTAGCGCAGCACCGAGAGCACCAGGCGCACCAGGTCGGGCAGCAGCCCCTTGCGGGAGGCCCGCAGCGCCCCCATCGGACCCGGCTTGCGCCGCCCCTTCAGCTCGGGGTCGACGGCCAGCAGGTGGCGGGTGCCGCGCACCCACAGCCCCGCCAGCACCGAGGTGGCCACGACCATGGCGCGGATCCGCAGGAAGTAGCCGCGGTCCAGATGCCGCAGCAGGTCGTACGCCACCGCGCGGTGCTCCACCTCCTCGGCGCCGTGCCAGCGCAGCAGGTCCAGCATGGTCGCGTCGGCGCCCGCCCGGTCCAGCCCTTCCGCGTTGAGGATCCAGTCGCCCAGGAAGGCGGTGAAGTGCTCGATGCCGGCGATGATCGCAACGCGTTCGATCAGGTAGGCGCGCCGGCCGCGCGGGCTCAGCTCCGGCTTCTCACCGAGGATGTCCCGGAAGATGAACGCGACGTGCTCGACGTAGGGCTCGATGTCGACGCCCTTGGCCGTCAGGTGGTCCAGCACCCCCTGGTGGGCCTCGGCGTGCATGGCCTCCTGGCCGACGAAGCCCAGGACCTGGGTGCGCAGCTCCTCGTCCCTGATCAGCGGCACCGCCTCCTGGAAGACCTTCACGAACCAGCGCTCGCCCTCGGGGAGCAGCAGGTGCAGCACGTTGACGACGCTGGTCGCCAGCGGCTCGCGGGGAATCCAGTGCAGGGGCAGCGCCTCCCAGTCGAAGTGGACGTCGCGCGGTGTGAGGACGAGGTCGTCGTGCTCCTCGGCCTTCCGTGGGGCGATGGTCTTCTTCATGGAGGCTCCCGAAGTCATGCGGGGGTGGAGGAGACTGCTCTTGTTGAGGATTACTCAACAGTAGGTCCAAGAGACATTCTGTCAATACATGAGTGACATCCTCTTTGCACCTTGATGCAGACTGAGCCCTATGGCCCGCACCCCCTCCTCCCGGATGCTGCCCGCCGAACGGCAGGCCCAACTCCTCGCCGCGGCGCGCCGCGTACTGGAGACCAAGCCGATCGACGAGGTCTCCGTCGAGACCGTCGCCGCCGAGGCGGAGGTCTCCCCCGGGCTCCTCTTCCACTACTTCGGCTCCCAGCGCAAGTTCCGCCAGGCCGTGCTGGAGATGGCCGCCGGGGAGCTGCTCGACCACATCCGCCCCGACCCGCTGCTCAGCCCGGCCGAGCAACTGCACAGCGGTATCGAGACCTTCGTCGACTACGTCTCGCGCTTCCCGTCGATCTACCGGGCCGTCATCCGCCTCAACCACGGCTCCCCCACCCTCCACGCCAGCGTCCGCGCCACCCTCGCCGGCTGGATCACCACGACCGTCGAGGAGGCGGGCGCGGAGCTCACTCCGGCGCTGCGGCTGACGGTGGCGGGGTGGCTGGCGTACATGGAGGAGGCGGTGCTCGGCTGGCTCGCCGGTGCGCACCTGCGCAGGGAGGAGCTGACGGAGATGTGCGAGCAGAGCTTCTACCTGCTGGCGCGGGGCATGGTGGCCGATGAGCAGCGGTGGGCGCAGATCGAGGAGAAGCTGCGCCGGCAGCCTGCGCAGGACGCGGGTGCGTAGAGGACGCGGGTGCGCATCGCACTCCCCCAGCCTCGCGGAAACGGCGGATGCGCAGCCGCGACGCGACTGCGCATCGCAGGTCAGAGGGGGTGCGCAGGGAATACGGGGGCGGTACGTCCTCAGCCGGCGGCGTAGGTGCGCAGGGCCGCGTACCGGCGCTGGAAGTCGGTGAGCATCGCCTCAGTGAAGTCCTCGCGGACAAGCGCCGCCCGGTACTGGCCGGTGATCCCCCGCTGCGCAAGGAGGTCCACGAGCGCGTCGGGATCGACGTCGGCTGCGCCGGCCGTCTCCGCCAGGTCCTGCCACGCCTGATAGATCCGGAAGCCCAGCAGGTAGCGCCGCAGGGTGCTGGGCTTGGCGGTGTCGGAGCCGAGCCCCCGTGCCCGCTGCTCGGTGAGGTACTCGGAGAGCTCCTGCCCGTTGGGCTCGCGGTCGTGCTCCTCGGTGTAGCGCAGCCAGGCGTGGTAGTAGCGGTCGACAGTGGTCAGCTCCGGCAGGTCACTGACGGCGGCGCTGACGACGGAGGCCCGCACGGCAACCGCAGCGGCTGACCGACCGATGCTGCGCCCCTCCCCCATCCCGCGCCTCTCCCCCATCCCGCGCCTCTCCCCCGGGTCCGGGGTCATCACGGCGTGATGGGTAGCCTCCTCGGCCTTCACCTCGTGCTGCTCTTCGTGCTGCTCTTCGTGTCGCTCTTCGTGTCGCGCTTCCTGCTGTTGTCCCGCACCCATCACGGCGTGATGGGTGTCGCCCTTCGTGAGGACCTTCGCGAGAACCCCCTCCCCCGGGTCCGGGGTCATCACGGCGTGATGGGTCAGCGGGACGCCGTAGCGGGCGAGCTTCAGCGGCATCAGCGCCTCGATGGGCGCCCGGCGCCGCCAGCCGCGCC
>NZ_JBHSZO010000020.1:0-110219 GCF_042663125.1 Streptomyces polyrhachis
GGCCGCGGTTGCGGCGGGCCGGCCTGACTCCGGCGGCGCCCAGGAGCCTTCCGAGGGCACGGTGGCGGGCGCGGAGGACCCAACAGGCCGCTCCCCCCTGGTCGTTACCGTTGCCGGGCTGCTCGACGGCACCGAGGGGCCCGGGCGTGACGGGGAGGGGCTGCTGGCCCTCGACCTGCTCGTGGTGCTGGACGCGCCGCAGCTGGACGTGGAGGCGGCCGCCGCGCTCGTGGAGGCGCTGCCCGACGGGGTCCGGTTGGTGCTCAGCGGCGATGTGGCCGGGCTTCCCTCCGCGGGCCCGGGGCGGGTCTTCGCGGACCTCGCGGCGATCCCCGACTGGCCGCGGGTCGTCTCCCGTACGCCCGATCCGGGGCCGATCGGCGAGCTGGTCTCCGGGATCGGCGCCGGCGAGCTGGCGGAGGTCGCGGCGCCGGGCCGGGAGGTCGTCATCGTCCCGGTGCGCGACGCCGGCGAGGCGGTGCACCGCGCCGTCCAGCTGGTGGCCGACTCCGTGCCGCGCGCCCTGGGGGTGCCGGCCGAGCAGACCCAGGTGATCGCCGTGGCGCCGGGCGGCATGGTGGGGACGCGGGCGCTGAACGAGGCGCTGAAGGCACGGCTCAACCCCGGCCCGGGCGCGTTCGGCGGCTTCGACCCGGGCGACCGGGTGCTCTACGGCACGGCTCCCGGTCGTACGCTGCTGGCCCGTGTCCACTCGGCGGACGAGCAGGGGCTGCGGCTGCGCTGCGAGGACGGCGGCTCACCGGTGGTCGCGCCCGGGCTCGTCGCCCGTACCCTGCGCCACGCCTGGGCGCTGACGGCCGAGCAGGCGGCGGGGCGGCGCTGGCCCGCCGCGGTGGCGGTGGTCCCGGGCGACGCGGGCCGCGAGCTGACCCGGGCCTGGGCGTACACGGCCTTCGGCCGGGGCGAGCGCCATGTCTCGGTCGTCCACGGCGCGGGCCCCGCGCTGGCCCAGGCGATCGCGCACACTCCGGTCCGGGAGCGTACGACGCGGCTGCGGGAGCTGCTGACGCCGCGGGAGGAGCCGGGGGTGTGACGGCCCGGGGCCGTCGGTCCCGGGTCAGGGGCGGCGGTCGAGCGGCTCCAACTCGTCGTCGCCGTCGAGGAGGTCGTCCTCCTCGTCGAGGTCGTCGTCCTCGGTGTCGCTGTCCCCGTCGCTGTCTTCGTCGTCGTCCTCGTCGTCGAAGTCCAGCTCCTCCTCGAAGGCCGAGCTCACGTCGAAGCGGCAGATCACCTGCTCCGGGTCGGCCTGGTCGAAGGGGGCGGCCAGCCACTCCCCCGGCTCCGCGGGCTCCTCCTCCGCCACGATCCACACCGTCGAGTCGCCCTCCGCGAGGCCGAACTCCTGGTGGCGGGAGGCCAGTTCGTCCGGCTCGTACTCGCCGAAGAGCACGCCGACCGCCGCGGTGAGGCTGCTGCCCACGACGCTCGCGAGGTCCTCCTCGTCCGCCGGGCCGGCGATCACGTCCGGGTCCAGCTCCGCGATCCGCTGGGCCTGGGCGAGCAGCCGGTGGGTGTCGACCACCGCGTAGTCGCGGCGGATCAGCACGCTCAGCCCTCGCGGCTCGTCGGGGCCGGAGTAGGCCGGCAGCGGGCCGTTGCCCGGGATCTCGAAGGGGGTGACCTCGTCGTGGACGTCGTAGAGCACCTCGTCGTACGCCTCGGCTGCAGCAGCCAGGGCCTCGAAGGTGTCCGTGACCAGCGGATCGCTCTCGCCGGCTCGTCCCTCGACGGCTCCGAGGTGGTGGTCGATCGCGGCTTTCAGCGCCTCCGCGGCGGCGCGTACCTCGGCAGCGGCTGGCTGCGCAGCATCAGACATAGTGCAGACGCTATCCGTACCGGGGCCCTTTACGCACAATGGATGCGATGGCGGAATACGAGTTTCGTGATGTGTACGTGCCGCGCGGGGTCTCCCGCAGCGCCGCGACCCGACTGCTGACCGACCATGCCGAGTACGGGCACTGGGAGTTGCACCGGCTGCGGCTCTTCCCCGACGGAAGCCGCCGGGTGCGGCTGAGGCGGCGGATCATCCGCCAGCTTCGGGCAACCTGGTGACGACGCCGACGGGGCGGACCACCGCGATCGGTGGTCCGCCCCGTCGGGCGTGTCAGCGGCAGGGCGCTCAGGCCGCCGCGCGGGCGCGTCGGTAGAGGACCGTGCCGGCGAGCAGCAGTCCGCCGATCGCGGGCAGCACCAGGGCGAGCGACTCGCCGGTCTGCGCCAGTTCGCCGACGGGCTCACCCGGGCCGCCGGTCTGCGGCGTGGGGGCGCCGGGCGCCTCGGGGGTGTTGCCCGTGGGCGTGTAGGGCGTGTGGCCCGTGGGCGTCTCGGGGGTCTGGGGTGTTTCGGGCGTCTGCGGCGTCTCCGGGGTTTCCGGGGTCTGCGGCGTCTCAGGGGTTTCCGGCGTCTCCGGCGTCTGCGGGGTTTCCGGGGTCTGCGGCGTCTCGTTCACGCAGTCGTTGCCGGTCACCGGGCTCTCGCTGCCGCCGATGACGACGGGGGTGTCGCAGACGTTCACCGGGATGGTGACGGGGACCTGGATGACGTTGCCGGAGCCGGGGCCGTCCGTGCCCGGTCCGTCCGTGCCCGGGGTCTGCGCCACGGGGGGCGCGGGGATCTCGTTCTCGCACTCGTTGCCGGTCACCGGGCTCTCGCTGCCGCCGACGACGACGGGGGTGTCGCAGACGTTCACCGGAATGGTGACGGGGACCTGGATGACGTTGCCGGAGCCGGGGCCGGTGGAACCGGGGTCCGTGGAGCCGGGGCCGTCCGTGCCCGGGGTCTGCGCGACGGGGGGCGCGGAGACCCCGTTCTCGCACGTGTTGCCGCTGACCGGGCTCTCGCCGCTGAGGACGTCCACCCCGAGGCCGCAGAGGTTGACGGGCAGGGTGATCGGCGTCTGGACGACGTTGCCCGAGGCGAGGCCGCCGGAGCCGTCGGAGTCCGAGGTCTGCGCGGTGGGGGCCGAACCGGTGGTGTTCTCACACGTGTTGCCGAGGGCCTGGTTCTCGCCGCTGAGGACGTTCACCGAGATGCCGCAGAGGTTGACGGGCACCGTGACCGGCGCCTGCACGATGTTGCCGGAGGCGACGCCGTCGGAGTCGGAGGACTCGGCCGTCGGGCCCGAACCGGTGGTGTTGGAGCACTCGTTGTCCGTCGCGGGGTTCTGCACACCCAGTACGTTGACCGTGTTGCCGCACACGTTCACCGGGACGCTGATCGGCGCCTGCACGATGTTGCCGGAGGCGATGCCGCCCGAGTCCTCCGTGGTGGCGGTCGCGGTCGGGGCGGCCGGGTCGTCCGCCGCCTCGTTCGCGCACTCGTTGCCGCTCGCCGGGTTGAGCGCGCCGAGGACGTTGACCGTGTTGCCGCACACGTTCACCGGGACGCTGACGGGCGCCTGCACGGTGTTGCCCGAGAGGATGCCCGGCGAGTCGGTGACCTCGGCGGTGGCGCCGGAGCCCGCGAACGCGGAGCCGCCCGCCACGACCAGCACGCCGCCCGTGGCGGCGACCGTGACCAGGCTCTTCCTTGCGACATGTCGCATGGGTGTTTCCTGCCTTACTTACCTTGCTGGAACTGCGACCGGGGGACCTCCCGGTCGCCGGATGCCCAGCAGGCCCCGGAGCGCGCCGCGCGCGCTCCGGGGCCGACCGGGCCATACCCTCACGGGCACCGGCACAACGTCACTTGTTGACGCAGCTGTTGCCGAAAGCGGGGTTCAGCAGCCCGAGGATGCTGATGGTGTTGCCGCAGACGTTCAGCGGCACGTGGATGGGCGCCTGCACGACGTTGCCGGACAGGATGCCGGGGGAGTCCACCGCGGCACCCTGGGCACCGGAGTGGGCGGTCGCGATACCCGCTCCCGCGAGCACGAGGCCACCGGTGGCAGCCACCGTGGCGACAACCTTCTTGATCATTCTTCCTCCTCATTGACGGTGCAGTCCCAGCCGCGGACTGCACCCTGAAGCAACGAAGATGAAGCAATCAAGCTACGAACCTATGGTGTCATTCACCCGAATCGGCCAGCATGCGTACGGGCTTCCGATTACGCACAGCGATGAGTGAATCGCCCGATGCCCGGCCCCTGTTCAGCAGGCCCCGGTTCAGCAGGCCCCGTTCAGCAGGCCCCGGTTCAGCAGGCCCCGTTCAGCAGGCCCCAGTTCAGCAGGCGTCGAGGAAGCGGTCCAGCACCCGCACCCCGAACTTCAGCCCGTCGACCGGCACCCGCTCGTCCACCCCGTGGAACATGCCCGCGAAGTCCAGCTCCGGCGGCAGCTTCAGGGGGGCGAAGCCGAAGCAGCGGATGCCCAGATCGTCGAAGGACTTCGCGTCCGTACCGCCGGAGAGGCAGTACGGCACCGCCCGCGCGATCGGGTCCTCCGCCTTCAGCGCCGCCTGCATCGCGTCGACCAGCGCCCCGTCGAAGCTCGTCTCCAGCGCCTTGTCCGCGTGGACGTCCTCCCGCCGCACGCGCGGTCCCAGAACCCGGTCGACCTCGGTGAGGAACTCCTCCTCGTAGCCGGGCAGGAAGCGGCCGTCGACGTGCGCGGTGGCCTGGCCGGGGATGACGTTGACCTTGTAGCCGGCGCCGAGCATGGTCGGGGCGGCGGTGTTGCGCAGTGTCGCGCCGATGATGCGGGCGATGCCGCCGAGCTTGGCGAGCGTGGCGTCCATGTCCTCGGGGTCGAGCTCCGTGCCGAGGGCGTCGCCGAGTTCGTCGAGGAAGCCGCGTACGGACTTGGTGAGGCGGACGGGGAACCTGTGCCGCCCCAGGCGTGCGACGGCCTCGCTCAGCTCGGTGATGGCGTTGTCGTTGTTGGTCATCGAGCCGTGGCCGGCCGTCCCGTCGACGGTCAGCTTCATCCAGTGCATGCCCTTCTGGGCGGTCTCGATGAGGTAGAGGCGGACGTCCTCGTTGACGGTGAAGGAGAAGCCGCCGACCTCGCCGATGGCCTCCGTGACGCCTTCGAAGAGCCGGGGGTGCTTGTCGACGAGGTAGCGCGCGCCGTAGGTGCCGCCGGCCTCCTCGTCGGCGAGGAAGGCGAGCACGATGTCGCGGGGCGGCTTGCGGCCGGAGCGCAGCCGGTCGCGTACGACCGCGAGGGTCATCGCGTCCATGTCCTTCATGTCGACCGCGCCGCGGCCCCAGACGCAGCCGTCGGCGACCTCGCCGGAGAAGGGGTCGTAGGTCCAGTCGGCGGCGTTGGCCGGCACGACGTCGGTGTGGCCGTGGATGAGCAGCGCGGGCCGCGAGCGGTCCTCTCCCTCGATCCGCGCGACGGTGGAGGCGCGCCCCGGAGCGGCTTCGAAGATCTCCGGCTCCAGGCCGACCTCGGCGAGCTTCTCCGCGACGTACTCGGCGGCGGCGCGCTCCCCGGGCCCGGAGTGGTCGCCGTAGTTGCTGGTGTCGATCCTGATGAGGTCGCGGCACAGCTCCACGACCTCGTCCTCGCCGCGTACGGCCTGACTCCCCTGCGCCGACTGGGTCACTTCGCCTCCTGGGTTCGGTGGTACGTCCCCATCCTGCCGCGCGCGCCGCCCGCGCCCAAGGCCGGGGTGATCGACACCCGGCTTCCTTTGCTATGGTTGTCCGCGTCGTCAAGGGGCAGCCGCCCCGCAGGGGCGACGACCCGGTCCGGGTGGCGGAATGGCAGACGCGCTAGCTTGAGGTGCTAGTGCCCTTAACGGGCGTGGGGGTTCAAGTCCCCCCTCGGACACAAGTGGTGCGTCTGCGGTGTCGACCGGTTGCCGGTCGGCACCGTTTGCGTTGCAGGGGGACGCCAGAATATGCACACACCACCATCTCCGCCCGGTACGGAGGCCCTTGACGGGTCGTCCGTTCGGATCGGGGCGCTCGTCCCGCTGAGTCGGCCCGGCTGGACCGGGGCCGGTCGGCAGTTGCTCGCCGGTCTGGAGTCGGCCGTCCGTGATGCCAACGGTGCCGGCGGGGTCGGCGGGAGGCCGCTGGAGCTGGTGGTGCGGGACACCGCGGCCGATCCGCGGCGGGCCGAGGCGGCTGTGGAGGAGTTGGCCGGCCTGGGAGTGGCGGCGTTGGCGGGCGAGTACCACAGCGTCGTCGCCCGGGCCGCCGCCGTCCGGGCCGACGCGCTCGGGCTGCCGTTCCTGTGCTCGTCGGCGGTGCTGGACGTGCTCACCGAGGAGCGCACACCGTGGGTCGCGCGCCTGGCCCCGGCGCAGTCCCGCGGCTGGCGCGTCTACGCGGACTTCCTGCTCGGCGCGGGCCACCGCCGTATCGCCGTGGCGGCCCAGCCGAGCGCCTACTGGGCCGCCGGGACCCGGGTGCTGCGGGAGTACCTCGCCCCGCGCGGTGGGACCGTCGTCGAACTCGACATGAGCGCGCTCACCCCCGCAGCGGTGTGCGACGCGCTCGCCGCCGACGGCGCGAGCGCCCTCCTGCTCCTGGTCGGCCACCCGGAGCCCGCGGTGCCGCTCGTCCGGGCCGTCCGCCGCGACCCGCGTCTCGCCGGGGTCCTGGTCGGCGCTCCGGCCGGGCAGCCGGAGTTCGCCGACTGGGAGGCGTCGCTGGGCGGCGACGGCGCCGCGGTCCCGTTCCTGCGCTACCTGCCCGAGCGCCTCACCCCGCTCGGCGCCCGCGTCGGGGCGGCCCTGCGCGAGCAGTTGTCCGAGGCGCCCTCCTTCGTCGCCT
The DNA here is from genome assembly GCF_042663125.1 of Streptomyces polyrhachis. NCBI lineage: Bacteria > Bacillati > Actinomycetota > Actinomycetes > Kitasatosporales > Streptomycetaceae > Streptomyces > Streptomyces polyrhachis. Next base: position 6,689 of record NZ_JBHSZO010000020.1, read on the forward strand.
TCGAGGGCTACGACACGGTCACCGTCCTCGCCGAGGTGCTGCGCTCCCACGGCACGGACCCGGCGCGCATCGCCGCGGCCTGGCCGCAGGTCGCCGTCGAGGGCACGCGCGGGCCGATCCGCTTCACCCGTGTACCGGGCATCGGCGTGTGGCAGTGGACCTGGGCGCCGGTCCAGGTCGCCGACCGCGATCCGGCGCGGCCCGGTCGCTTCCGGGTCCTGCACACGGACTGAGGGCGGAAAACCACTGGCCGGGCGCTCCGGTGCGGGCTCATCATGCTGGGCGATGAGAGTTGAACTGGCAGGTGGGGTGACCGTGGACGGTCACTCGGTGTGGGTGGACGGGGCGAGCGGGCCCGCGAGGTGGGGGAACGGGGCGGTCGCCGCGGCCGGTGCGGCTGCGGCGGTGGGGCCGGGAGACGCTCCGGAAGGAGGGGTACGGGCCGCGCTGGCGGAGTTGGGGCGGCTGGTCGCCGCCGGCGGGGTGGTCGCGGCGGGGGCCGGGGTCGAGTTGGGTGCCGGGTTCCGGTCGGCGCGGCTCGCCGGGGGGCGCGGTGAGCCGCGCGATGCCGTGTTCGCCGCGCTGCGGGTGCTCGGGGCGGAGGGGGCCGGGCGGCTCGGTGAGCGGGGCGCCGTACTGGTGGCCCTGTTCGGGCCCGGCGCCACCAAGCGGGTCGGGGCGGCGGCCGCGGCGGCCGTACGCGAAGAGCGGTGGGGCGCCGTGCGGTTGGCCGCCGCGGCAAGTGACGTGCTCGGGCCCGAGCAGCTGGAGGGCGTGTTGGCGCTGAGCGCGCCGGCCGGGGTGGATCCGGTGGGCGAGGTACTGCCGTCCGTACTGGCCGCGCAGCTGCGGCAGGTGCTGGAGGCGGTGCCTGCGGCCCGGCGGGCGGATCTGCTGCTCGACCTCTGGGAGCGCGTGCTCGCGCGGCACGCCCGGGCGCGGCGGCGGGTGCGGCTGCTGGCCACCCAGGCGCGGCAGGGGCGGCAGGAGGCGCTGCGGGAGCGGCGCAAGCGCTACGAGGAGGACGTCTTCCTGGCCGACTTCACGGCCGGGCGCGATCGGCGTACGCCCGCGAGCGTGGGCGCCGCGGCCCGCTGGGTGCCCCGCGACCACGCACTGCACGCGGTCCTGCACCGGCTGGTGGACGACGCCCGCGCGGCGACGGTGCTGCTGGACACCGCCGTCGCCGTCACCGACCACGGCGTGGCAGAGGGGCTGCGGCGGATGGAACCGATGCTCGCCCTGGTCGGCGACCGGTTCGGCGACCAGGCGGTCTACCAGGCCAACCGCCGGATTCCCGGACTGGTCGGGCTCCCGGCCCGGCCCGGCGTCCAGGTGCGGGAGCTGGTGGGCCTGCTGCGTTCCCCGCGCCGGGGAGAGGCCCGCTTCGAAGCGGCGGTGCGCCAGCGGCTGGCCCACGCGCGCGACTACGCCGTGCTGGTGGGCGAGGAACTGGTCGAGCAGGTACAGGAGTTGCCGACGCGGATCGTCCACGACTGGGCGGCCGCGACGATGCGGCACTGGCGCGAGGCGGCCGGTCCGCCCGCGGGCCGCGACCCGGCCGACGCACCGGCGCCGCCGCCGTGGCTCGCGCGGTGGTTCGGGCCGACCACCCCGCTCGTGGAGCGACTGGGCGCCCCGGACGGCGGGGAGGTCGTCGGCGACCTGCTCTGGTACGTGGAACTGCTCGACGCCCAGGCCCGGTTGTACGGTCACGAGCGCGCGGTCCCCGCGCAGGACGTCGACTGGCTCGACCCCGATCCGCCCGCCGCCGGCGACCCGCTCACCCCGCGGCTGGACTCCGTGGCCCTTGCCGCCGCCGCCACCGCCCAGCTCGTCTCCTTCGGCGCCCGGCCGCCGAAGGGCGTACGGAGCTGGGACGGACTGACGGCGGGGCTGCTCGCCGCGATCGACGTATCGGCAGCGCTCGACGGGGAGTTCGCCGTCCCGTCGGCGCTGGCCGCCGTCGACGGCGCGGTCCTCCCCGGAACCGGGACGCGGGTGCGGTTCGCGCACGGGGTGCGCACGCTGGCCGACTGGGCGGCGTACATGGGCAACTGCATCGCGGGACCGCACTACGCCGACCGCGCCCGCGCGGGCCACTGCGGGCTGCTCGCGCTCTGCGACGAGCACGGCACCGTCCTGGCCAACGCGGAGCTGCGGCCCATGCGGCCGGCCGCGCGGGGCTGGCGGGTGGAGGAGGTCGCGGGGCGTTTCAACAACAGCCCGGATCCGGAGCTGGTGCGCCTGTTCCGCGCCTGGGTCGGCACCCTGCCGGGCGCCGAGCCGCCCCGGCCCGGGCCGCGTGAGGAGGAGCGGCCGCCGCGGCGCCGCGTGTCGCCTCCCGTGCACGAGGTCGCGGGGCCCGCGCTGACCGCGCTGCTCACGCCGGCCACGGTGCCGGCCGCCCTTGCCGAACTCGCCGCTACGGCACCGGAGTCGGCGCTCGTACGGCTGCGCAGGACGGACACGGCCGCGCTCACCGCATCGTGCCGGCGGGTCATCGGCGAGGGCGGTCTGATCGGCCTGTGGGAGGCCACCTCCCACCGCCCGCTGACCGACGCGATCGGCCGGCTCGACCCCGTACTGCGGGAACGGTACGCCGGTCTGGAGTCGCTGACCGGCGACGCCCCGCTGCCCAGGTCGCTGCGCCGACTCGTGCGGGCGCCGGAGGTGGGGGCGGCCTACCGGCTGGAGACGGCCGCCCGGCGGATCCGTGCCGTGCTCGGCCAACTCGTCTGCGCCGACGACCCCTTGCTCGCCGCAGCGCTCAACCGGCGGGTGACGGTGCCGCTGCTCTGCGCGCTGACGGCCACCGCCACCCTGCGCGTTCCGGCGCGTGAGCTGGCCGAGGTCGCACCGCCCCGGGCCGTCACCGTGCCCGGCTATCCGGCGAGCACCCTGTCGGATCCGTCGGGGCCGTGGCGCCGCGCGCTGGCCGGGGTCTGCGAACTCGGGGCCGATCCGGACGCGTTCTGGGATCGCGTCGCCGCCGGCGGGCTGGGGGTGCGGCGCTCGTGGCTGGGCGGGGGCGGCTGGCCGGCGCTCTGGGCGCGGGCCCAGGGCTGAGGGCCCGGGGCTGAGGGCCCGGGGCTGAGGGCTCAGGTACCGGCCGACCCGGCTGCCGCCGGACGATCGGCTGCCGTGCGGGGTGCCCCGTACCACCGCCACCGGGTGAGGCGGGGGCGGTCGGGGAGGGCGCTGCGGCCGGTGGCCCACAGGAGGGTGCGCCAGGGGTCGCTGCTGGGGGCGACGTGCGGGAAGAGGCGGTCGAGGGTACGGGCGCACAGGTCGGCCGGCGGCGTCCACGGCAGGTGGAGGCCCTGGGTGATGTCGTGGGTGTGGACGAGGGTCTCGACGATCGCCATGGCGGCGAAGCCCTCCGGGTCCGAGGTGCCGAAGACGTGGTACGAGAGCGTGCCGGGCGGTGCTGACCGCAGGGCCGCCGCCAGCAGGCCGCCGCACGCCTCCACCAGGGTGAGCAGGCCGGCGGGGGCGGCGGAGCGGTCCGCGAAGACGGCGTTCTCGGGGGCGCCCGGGCGGTCTGCGCCCGTACGGAAAGGCAGCGGTCCTTTTGTCGGCGGTTCGGCCAGTCCGAAGCGGGCGGCGTAGGTGAACAGGTCGTCGGCCAGGTGCTCCAGCGTCTCCCGGCACGTCCAGTCGAGTTCTCCGGCCCGCGCCTGCCACGCCTGAGCGTCGCGGTCCGCGTCCCGCAGTGCCGCCACCGCCAGCGCGACCGCCCGCCGTACGTCCTCGGCGTCGAGTTTGGGGTCGGTGGGTGCCGTCGGCTCGCGCATGGCGTGGAGCGTAACAACTGGTTTGCGCGGGGCGGTTGGCGCGCATGGTCTCTACTGCCCCCCGCATCGCTCGTGAACGTACGTCAGGAACGCATCAGGGGAGGGATTCATGCTCAGGAAGCTCAGGAAGCTCAGGTCTACCGCCCTGTTCGCCGCCGTGGCCGCGCTGGGACTTCTCGCCACCGCCGCGCCCGCGCACGCCATCGTCGGCGGTACGGACGACACGGACAACCGCTACGCCGCCGTCGGCGCCCTGCAGGCGAGTGTCGGGGACGGGCGGTTCCCGGTGTTCTGCTCGGGCACGCTGATCCGGCCGGACGTGGTGCTCACCGCCTCGCACTGCCTCGACTTCTTCGGTGCGCCGCCCGGCGATCCGGGGCTGGGCGTGGACGATCTCAGCGTCTCCTTCGCCGTCGGGTCCGACGAGTCGGCGGCCGGCCACGCCGCCGAGCGGATCGTGCTCCACCCGCAGTGGCTGGGCGCCTCGCCGGGCGTCGGCAACTCCAAGCAGCGCTACCTCTCCCCCGGCCACGAGGACATCGCCCTCGTCTTCCTCAAGGCGCCCGTCCAGGGGGTAACGCCCGCTCCGGTCGCCGGGCCGGGCTATCTCGACGGCCTCGACCTCGACTCCGTCACGCTGACCGCCGCCGGCTACGGCACCGACGCTTACGTCACCGGCAGCGCGGGCTCGCCGCGCGCGGTCAGCATCTTCGACGGGGTGCGCAGCTACCGCGACGTGTCGGTCATCGACGCCCGGGACGCCTTCCCCGACCGGTTCGTCAAGATCACCAAGAGTGTCTGCTTCGGTGACTCCGGCGGACCGCTCTTCCACGGCGACACGGTGGTGGGCATCAACACCTGGACGTTCAGCTACCGTTGCGACGGCCCGAACCTCGAGTACCGCACGGACTCGGCGCCGGCGCAGGCGTTCCTGGACGCGAACCTGTAGGGGCGCGTGCGGGGACCGCGCCGCCCGGTGCGTACGTGCCGGGCGGCGGGGTCCGCCCGCGACGATGTCCGAGGAGCCCGATGTTCCCCGCCCTGCACGCCCAACCCCCGCGCACCGCCCTGCACTTCGGCGAGACCCGGACGGGCTACGGCGACCTCGCCGCCGCCTCCTCCGCGCTCGCCGCGCGGCTCGGCTCCGCGCGCCGCGTCGCGGTCTGGGCGACGCCCGAGCCGCAGACCGCCGTGGCGGTGGTCGCGGCGCTGCTGGCCGGGATCCCCGCCGTGCCGCTCAATCCCCGTATCGGGGACGGGGAGTTGGCGCACATCGTGGGCGACAGCGCGCCGGATCTCGTCCTGGCGGCGCCGGGCGCCCTGCTGCCCGCCGGGCTGGCCGGGGTCGAGCGCCTCGACGTGCCCCTCGCCGCGCCCGCGGCGCCGCTGCCCGCCGGGCCGGGCGACCCGGAGGCGCCCGCGCTGATCGTCTACACCTCCGGCACCACCGGCCCCCCGAAGGGCGTCATCCTCCCCCGCCGCGCCCTCGCCGCCTCCCTGGACGACCTCGCGGAGGTCTGGGGCTGGACCGGCGCCGACACGGTCGTGCACGCGCTGCCGCTCTTCCACGTCCACGGCCTGATCCTGGGCGTCCTGGGGCCGCTGCGGCGCGGCGGGACGGTACGGCACCTGGGGCGCTTCTCCCCGGAGGCCGTCACGGCGGCGCTGGGTGACGTCGAGGGTACGGCCGTGCTCTTCGGCGTCCCGACCATGTACCACCGCCTCGCCGAGCGCCTGGCGGACGATCCCGCGCTGGCAGGGGCCCTCGCCGGCGCGCGGCTGCTGGTCTCCGGCTCCGCCGCGCTGCCGCCGCACGACCACCGGCGGATCACGGCGGCCACCGGGCGGCGGGTCGTGGAGCGCTACGGGATGACCGAGACGCTGATGAACACCTCCGTCGTCCCGGGCGATCCGGACGGCGCGGGGACGGTGGGCGTGCCTCTGCCGTCGGTGGCGGCGCGGCTGGTGGACGAGGACGGCGCGGAGGTCACCGTGTGGGACGGGGAGGGCGTCGGGGAGATCGAGGTCCGCGGGCCGAACCTCTTCACCGGCTATCTCAACCGCCCGGACGCCACCGAGGCGGCCTTCCGCGAGGGCTGGTTCCGTACCGGCGACATGGCGGTACGCGACCCGGCCGGCCGCTTCCGGATCGTGGGCCGGCGCGCCACCGACCTGATCAAGAGCGGCGGCTACAAGATCGGCGCTGGCGAGATCGAGAACGCGCTGCTGGAGCACCCGGCGGTGGCGGAGGCGGCGGTCACCGGGGAGCCGGACGAGGACCTCGGCGAGCGGATCGTCGCCTGGGTGGTGGCGCGGCCCGGCGTGGCGCCGCCGTCCGCCGGGGAGTTGGCCGATCACGTGGCGCGGACGCTGGCGCCGCACAAGCGGCCGCGGGCGGTGCGCTATCTCGACGCGCTGCCGCGCAACGACATGGGCAAGGTGCTGAAGCGGTCGCTGGGCGGCTGAGGGCCTTCGGCTGAGACCTACGCCACGGGGTGCGCATCCCGTGAGCGGGGCGCACCCCACCACGGTAGATGTAGAGTACATAAGTTGCCTAAGCTAATTACATACGCCGTTGACCACCGGAACGAGGGACCTACTCCGATGCCCACCTCGCACGTGCTCAAGCACCTCGCCGTGCATCTGCTCACCCCCCTGCTGATGTGCCTCGGTATGGCCCTCGCCTACCAGGGCGCCTTCCACCAGCCCGAGCCCCGCCACCTCAAGGTCGCCATCGTCGGCGCCACCCCCGAGGCGCGGGTCCTCGCGCAGACCGTCAAGGACCGCGCGGGCGACGCGCTGGACGTGACGACCGTGGCGAGCGCCGGCGAGGCGCGCGAGGCGCTGGCGGACCGGGAGCTGGTGGGCGCCTTCGTGCCCGACGCGCGGCATCCCGAGGTGCTGATCGCCAAGGCCAACTCCGAGACCTCCGCGATGGCGGCCGAGGCGGTCTTCCAGGCCGTCGCCGCCAAGCAGGGCGTGCCGCTGGCCGTGACCGACGTCAAGCCGACCGGCGCGGGCGATCCGACCGGGCAGGGCATCTTCTTCCTGCTGGTCACGCTGAGCATCGGCTCGTACGGCTCGGCGACGGTGCTCAACGCCGGGGCCGCTCGCCTGAGTATGCGGATGCGGGCGGGCGCGGGGCTGGCGGCCTCGTTCGCGGTGAGCGTCATCGGCATCGTGACCGCCGGGCCCGTCTTCGGCGTGGTCGACCACGCCCACGCGACCGTCTGGGCGCTGGGCTGGCTCTACTCGGCGGGCGTCGTCGCCTTCGGCCTGGGGCTGCACGCCTTCCTGAAGCAGTGGACGACCCTGGCGCTGATGGTCCTGTTCGTGATGCTCAACTTCACCAGCTCCGGCGGCATCTACCGCCCCGACCTGCAGAACGGCTTCTTCGGCGCCCTGCACTCCTTCTACACCGGCGCCGGCTTCGTGGAGGGTGTGCGCGACGTCCTGTACTTCGGCGGCGGGATCGCCGGCCGGGTGCTGACGCTGGCGCTGTGGCTGGCCGCGGGCGCGCTGCTGATGGTCGCGGCGGCGGCCCGGGAGCGCCGGGCGCACGCGGGGCGGCAGGCGGCCGTTCCCGCCGCGGCGCAGGCGGCGGTGGCCGCGGCGTAGGGCGTACGCGGCGAAACCGGGTGGCCCCCGCGGCGTCGCGGCCTGCACGATGGGTCGCATGCCGGACGTGACACCGTACGAGAAGCTGCTGGTCGAGAAGCACACGATCCTGTCCGTGGTGGCGGGGTCGCGTTCCTTCGGGCTGGCCACCGAGGCGTCGGACACGGACCGCCGGGGAGTGTACGCGGCCCCGACGCGGGACTTCTGGCGGCTGGCGAAGCCGCCGCGGCACGTGGCGGGCCCGCTTCCCGAGCAGTTCAGCTGGGAGGTGGAGCGCTTCTGCGAGCTGGCGCTCGCGGGCAACCCGAACCTGCTGGAGGTGCTGCACTCCCCGCAGGTCGAGCGGTGCACCGAACTGGGCGCGGAGCTGCGCGCCTTGGCCCCGGCCTTCCTCTCGCGCCGCGTCCACCGCACCTTCGGCCGCTACGCCGACAGCCAGCTGGCGAAGGCCCAGCGCCGCCTGGACCGCGAGGGCGCCCCGAAGTGGAAGCACGTCCTGCACCTGCTGCGCCTGCTGCTGAGCGCCGGCGAGCTGCTGCGCACGGGCGCCATGGACATCGACGCGGGCCCGCACCGCGACCGCCTGCTGGCCGTGGGCCGCGGCGAGGTCCCCTGGCCGCGGATCACGGCCTGGCGCGCGGAGCTGACGGCCGCCCTGGACGCGGCGCTGCCGGCCAGCCCGCTGCCGGAGGAGCCGGACGGGGAGCGGGTTCAGGCGTGGCTGGTGTCGGTACGGAGCAGGGGGCTGGCCGGCGGCTGAGAAGCCGCCGGCTCCCGTACGGGGGCCTCCGGTGCCGGCGGCTCCCGTACGTGGCCGACTCCCGTACGCCGCAACCCCGTACGCCCCTACACCGCCCCCGCCGCCGCCCGTCCCGCCGTGCGGCCGGAGAAGAGGCAGCCGCCGAGGAAGGTGCCCTCCAGGGCGCGGTAGCCGTGGACGCCGCCGCCGCCGAAGCCGGCCGCCTCGCCGGCCGCGTAGACGCCGGGGAGGGGGGTGCCGTCGGCGGTCAGGACGCGGGAGGAGAGGTCCGTCTCCAGGCCGCCCAGTGTCTTGCGGGTGAGGATGTTGAGCCGCACCGCGATGAGCGGGCCGGCCGCCGGGTCGAGGACCGGGTGCGGGGGGACGGTGCGGATGAGCTTGTCGCCGAGGTAGGCGCGGGCGCCGTGGATCGCGGTGATCTGCGCGTCCTTGGTGTAGGGGTTGGCGGTCTCCCGGTCGCGGGCCTCGATGGTGCGCCGCAGTTCGGCCTCGTCGATGCGCGCCTCTCCGGTCAGCTCGTTCATCCGCCGTACCAGGTCGGGCAGTTCGCGCTCGACGATGAAGTCGGCGCCGTGCTCCATGAACGACTTGACGGGGCCGGGCACGGGCTGGCGGGCGCGGCCCAGCACCTCGCGTACGGACCTGCCCGTCAGGTCGGGGTTCTGCTCGGAGCCGGAGAGGCCGAACTCCTTGCCGATGATGCGCTGGTTGAGGACGAACCAGGTGTAGTCGTGGCCCGAGCGCATGATGTGCTCAAGCGTGCCGAGGGTGTCGAAGCCCGGGAAGAGGGGGGCGGGGAGGCGGCGGCCGCGGGCGTCGAGCCAGAGCGAGGAGGGGCCGGGGAGGATGCGGATGCCGTGGCGGGCCCAGATCGGGTTCCAGTTCTCGACGCCCTCGGTGTAGTGCCACATCCGGTCGCGGTTGATCAGCCGGGCGCCGGCGTCCTCCGCGATGCCGAGCAGTTCGCCGTCCACGTGCGCGGGCACCCCGGAGAGCATCCGCTCGGGCGCCCTGCCCAGCCGGGCCGGCCAGTTCTTGCGTACCAGCTCCAGGTTGGCGCCGATGCCGCCCGAGGTGATGACCACGGCCTGGGCGCGCAGTTCGAACTCCCCCGCCGTCTCCCGGCTGCTGGCCACGCCGCGCTCGACGCCGCTGGGCACGAGCACCTCCCCGCGCACCGTGTCGACCGCGCCGGCGCTGCGGGCGAGCCCCGTCACCCGGTGGCGGAAGCGCAGTTCGACCAGGCCCTTGGCGACGGCCTCGCGCACCCGGCGCTCGAAGGGGGCGAGGAGCCCGGGGCCCGTACCCCAGGTGATGTGGAAGCGGGGCACGGAGTTGCCGGGGCCCTGCGCGTCGTAGCCGCCGCGCTCGGCCCAGCCCACCACGGGGAACCAGCGCACGCCCATCGCGTGCAGCCACGGGCGCTTCTCGCCCGCGGCGAAGTCCACGTACGCCTCGGCCCACTGCCGGGGCCAGTGGTCCTCCTCGCGGTCGAAGCCGGCCGTGCCCAGCCAGTCCTGCATCGCCAGCTCGCGGCTGTCCCTGATCCGCAGCCGCCGCTGCTCGGGCGAGTCGACGAAGAACAGCCCGCCGAACGACCAGTGCGCCTGCCCGCCGAGCGACTGCTCGGGCTCCTGGTCCAGGAGGATCACCCTGCGGCCCGCCTCGGCGAGCTCCACGACGGCGGCGAGCCCGGCGAGCCCCGCTCCGATCACGATGACGTCGGCGTCGTAGGACACGGCTGCTCCCCCTGGCTGGCTACTGGTGGGTCAGATCTTGCTGAGCGGCTGCCCGTCCGTCAACCGCCTGCGCACCTGCGCACCGCGCACGTTGCCCAGCCAGGCGATCAGCGCGACGGCGAGCAGGAACCCCGCGGTGACTCCCGCGCACTGCCCGGCGACGTGCCCGTAGCCGCCGGGCTCGCGGGGATCGACGAAGGGGTACGGGTACCAGTCGACCAGCGGCCCGCGCAGCAGGCTGTAGCCGAGATAGGCCAGCGGGAAGGCCAGCCAGCCCGCGGCCGTCCGCAGGCCGGTCCGGGTCCGCGGCGGGTCGGCCAGCCAGTACGCCACGGCCGCCAGGGGCATCACCTGGTGGGTGACGGTGTTGACCCACGGGATGACGTCCTGCCCGGGCAGGTGGGCCAGGAGCAGCTGGTAGACCGCGCCGGTGATGGCGAGGTAGACCGTCACCGCCCCGCGCACCGCGTCGGGCACCGGCGAGGGGCGGCCCCGCAGCACGGCGGCGCCCCCCAGGAGGAGGACGACGCTTCCGGCGGCGTTGCTGAGGATGGTGAAGTAGCTGAAGTAGTTCCCCAGGGCGCCGTAGCCGGCGGCCCGGTGCGCCTGGAACCCGAGGGCGACCGCGGCGAGGACGCCGAGGCCGAGCCGGAGCCAGCCGAATACGATGATCTTCCACATTCGGCACATTGTTCCAGTACGGCGCCGGTACCCGGGCCGGAGGCGCTGGTCAGGGGTTCGCCCCCCGGCCCCTCAGTCCCGCTCCAGCACCAGTGCCAGTCCCTGCCCGACCCCGATGCACAGCGTCGCCAGCCCGGTCCCGGCGGTGCCGCGCGCCGCCAGCTGGTGCGCCACCGCTCCCGCGAGCCGCGCGCCGGAGGCGCCCAGCGGGTGCCCCAGCGCGATGGCGCCGCCGCGCGGGTTGACCACGGCCCGGTCCAGCTCCGGCCACTCGCCCAGGCAGGCCAGCGCCTGCGCGGCGAAGGCCTCGTTCAGCTCCATGACGTCCAGTTCGCCCAGCGAGCGCCCGGCCCGGGCGAGCGCCCGCCGCACGGCCTCCACCGGCCCGAACCCGAAGAGCTGCGGCTCCACCCCGGTGACCGTGCTCGCCCCGATCCGGGCCAGCGGCTCGCGTCCCAGCTCCGCCAGGCCCGCCTCGTCGCACAGGAGCAGCGCCGCCGCCCCGTCGTTGAGCGGGGAGGAGTTGCCGGCCGTGACGGTGCCGCCCTCGGTGCGGAACACCGGCTTCAGCTTTCCCAGCGCCTCGATCGACGCCCCGGGCCGCACGCACTCGTCGCGTACCTGGTCGGTACCCGGTACGGGCACGACCTCCCCGTCGTACGCCCCCGCCTCCCACGCGGCGGCCGCCTTGCGGTGGCTGTCCAGGGCGAAGGCGTCCTGCTCCGCCCGCCCGATCCCGTACTTCTCGGCGAGCAGCTCGGCGCCCTCCCCCAACCCGACCGTCCACTCGGCCGGCATCGCGGGGTTGACCATCCGCCAGCCCAGGGTGGTGGAGTGCATGGCCTGCGCACCGGCGGGGAAGGCCCGCTCGGGCTTGGGCAGCACGTACGGGGCGCGGGTCATGGACTCCACGCCCCCCGCCACCGCGATCGAGGCGTCGCCCGCCGCGATGGCGCGGGCGGCCTGGATGACGGCCTCCAGTCCGGAGCCGCAGAGCCGGTTGACGGTCACGCCCGGCACCGTGACGGGCAGGCCCGCGAGCAGCACGGCCATCCGCGCCACGTCGCGGTTCTCCTCGCCGGCGCCGTTGGCGTTGCCGAAGTAGACGTCGTCGATCCGCGCGGGGTCGAGTCGGGGACTGCGCCCGACCAGCTCGCGCACGACGTGCGCGGCGAGATCGTCGGGGCGGGTGCCGGCGAGCGCCCCGGCGTACTTCCCGATGGGGGTACGGACAGCGTCGACTACGTACACAGCGGCCATGGCGGCGACTGTAGGCGACAGGATTGGATGGGGCTATGACGAAAGAGACAGCGGACGATCGACTCTCCGCGGACGAACTCCTTGACATCGTGGACGAGATGGACCAGGTCACCGGGCAGCTGCGCCGTGCCGAGGTCTACGCCCGGGGACTGCGCCACCGCTGCGTGTTCGTCCTGGCCCGCGATCCGGGCGGGCGGATCTTCGTCCACCGCCGCACCGCCGGAAAGCTGGTCTTCCCCTCGATGTACGACATGTTCGTCGGCGGGGTGGTCGGCGCGGGCGAGTCCTACGAGCTGGCGGCGCTGCGCGAGGCGGAGGAGGAGCTGGGGGTGGCGGGGCTGCCCGCGCCGCGCGAGCTGTTCCCCTTCCGCTACGAGACGCCGGAGGTCCGGGAGTGGGCGCGCGTCTACGAGGTGGCGCTGCCCTCGGACGCCGTCGCGCCCCAGGCGGAGGAGGTCGACTGGTGGACCTTCCTGACGCCGGAGGAGCTGGCGGCGCGGCTGGGGCAGTGGGACTGGGTGCCGGACGGCCTGGCGGCGTACGAGGAGCTTCGGGCGCTGGGGAAGGGGCGGCCCGCGTAAGACCGCCGCGCAGGATCCCCGCACAGGACCCCCGCGTAAGGTCGAAGGTGTGCGCGATCTTCCCTCCTCCGTGAAGCTGTGGTTCTCCCCCGCCCGTCTGCGTGCGGAGGGCACCACGCCCGACTACCGCTTCTCGCTGGCCAACGAGCGCACCTTCCTGGCCTGGATCCGCACCGCGCTGGCCCTGGTCGGCGGCGGGCTGGCGGCGGACCAGTTCCTGACGGACCTCGACGCCCCGGTGCGCCTCACGGTCGCGCTGGTGCTCCTCGCGGGCGGCGCGCTGTGCGCGGTGCGGGCCGTGAACCACTGGGTGCGCTGCGAGCGGGCGATGCGCCGGGGCGAGGACCTGCCGCCGTCGCGTTTCCCGGCGGTGCTCGCGCTGGCGGCGGCGCTGGCGGCGGTGGCGCTGGTCGCGGCGCTCGTGCTGGTCCGGTGAGCGTGCCGTCCGGCGGGCGTGATCCGGGCGCGCAGCCCGAGCGCACCCGGCTGGCCTGGCGCCGTACGACCCTGGCCGCCGCGGTGGCCGCCCTGCTCGGCGTCCGCGCGGCGGTGCACGGGAGCGGGCCGGCGGCGTACGCGGCGGCGGTCGTGCTGGTGTGGCTGGCGCTGCTCGCCCTGGCCCAGCGGCGGATCGGCGCGCTGGCGGCGGCGCGGCCCGCGGTGGTGGCGCTGGGGACGGTCTGGGGGACGGCGCTGTGCGTGGTGGCGCTGGCGCTCTGCGGGGCGCTGGCGCTGGGCTGAGCCCCGGGCCGCCGCGTCGGTGCGTGTCGCACGAACAGCCCACGCCCCGCCGCCCGGCGCATGCGCGGCGGCGGGGCGCTGGGTAGGTTCGAGACGTCGTCCACCCGTACGAGAGGCGCATCCGCGATGTCCGCACACCCGCCGCTCGTCGTCGTGACGGGCGTCAGCGGGTCCGGGAAGACCACGGTCGGCCGGCTGCTGGCGGAGCGGCTCGGTGTGCCGTTCGCCGACGGGGACCACTTCCACGACGCGGACAACGTGGAGAAGATGTCCGGGGGGACGCCGCTCACGGACGAGGACCGCGGCCCCTGGCTGGACGCCGTCGCCGACTGGCTGGAGGCGCGCAGGGAGACCGGCGCGGTCGTCGCCTGCTCGGCGCTCAAGCGCAGCTACCGCGACCGGATCGCGGCCAGCGCGCCGGGGGTGTTCTTCGTCCAGCTGGACGGCTCGCGCGAGTTGATCGCGGGCCGGCTGGAGGCGCGCAGGGGGCACTTCATGCCGCACCACCTCCTCGACTCGCAGCTCGCGGAGCTGCAGCCGCTTCAGCCCGGCGAGAACGGCGCGCGGGTGCCCATCGACGGTGATCTGGCCACCACGGTGGACCGCGCGGCCGAGGCGGTCCGCGCCGCGTAGGACCCTCCCTTCGGGATTTCCCGATCCCGCCGCCCCCTGGACTACATACCGACTGGTCGGCATCATGATCCGGGACGACCGCGCGAGGGAGAGGACCACACATGGGCGACATCGGCGACACCCACCCACCGGGGCTGGCGCCCGAGGCGCTGCGCCGCCACCTGGACGCCGCCCGGCCGGGCCTGGCCACCGGGCCGCTGAGCGCGCACCTGGTGGAGGGCGGGAAGTCCAACCTGACGTACGTGGTGACCGACGGCGCGGCCCAGTGGGTCGTCCGGCGCCCGCCGCTGGGCCACGTCCTGGCCACGGCGCACGACATGTCGCGCGAGTTCCGGGTGATCAGTGCGCTGCACCCGACCTCGGTACCGGTGCCGGAGCCGCTGCTGCTGTGCCAGGACCCCGAGGTGCTGGGCGCGCCGTTCTACGTGATGGAGTTCGTCGCCGGCACCTGCTACCGCACGGCCGGCCGGCTCGCGCGGATCGGGCCGCAGCGCACCCGGGAGCTGGTGCTGGGCCTGGTGGACACGCTGGTCGAGCTGCACGCGGTCGACCCCGCCGCGGTGGGGCTCGCCGACTTCGGCCGCCCGGACGGCTATCTGGAGCGCCAACTGCGCCGCTGGTCGAAGCAGTTGGCCGCCTCGCGCAGCCGCGAGCTGCCCGGCATCGACGAACTGCGCGACCGGCTGGCGCGGTCGCTGCCCGCCTCCCCGGCGCCGACCGTGGTGCACGGCGACTTCAAGCTGGACAACGTGCTGGCCGGCGCGGACGACCGCGTCGCGGCCGTGCTCGACTGGGAGATGTCCACCCTGGGCGACCCGCTGAGCGACCTGGGGCTGCTGGCGATGTACAGCTCGCGCGAGGCCGGTCCGGGCGCGGCCGTCTCCAACACCGGTACGGCGCCCGGCCATCCGGAGGTCTCCGAGCTGATCGAGCGCTACGCGGCCCGCTCCGGCCGGGACGTCTCGGCCATCAACTGGTACTGCGCCTTCGCCTACTTCAAGCTCGCGGTGATCGCCGAGGGCATCCACTACCGCTACCGCCTCGGCCAGACCGTCGGCGGCGGCTTCGACAGCATCGGCGAGGTCGTGCCGCACCTCGTCGCGCACGGTCTCGCATCCCTGCAGGAGGGCTGACCCGCCATGGACTTCGCCTACGACGCCCGCACCGAGGAGCTGCGCACGGCGCTGCTCGCCTTCATGGAGGAGTACGTCTACCCGGCCGAGGCGCTCGCCCACGAGCAGCTCGCCGCGCAGGACGACCCCTGGGTGCACCCGCCGATCGTGCGCGAGCTGCGCGCCGAGGCCCGCAAGCGCGGGCTGTGGAACTTCTTCCTCCCCGACGCCGAGTACGGCGCCGGGCTGACGAACCTGCAGTACGCGCCGCTCGCCGAGATCACCGGCCGCAGCCCGCACCTGGCCCCGCTCGCCCTCAACTGCAACGCCCCCGACACCGGCAACATGGAGCTGCTCCTCCAGTTCGCCACCGCCGATCAGAAGGCGCGCTGGCTGGACCCGCTGCTGGCCGGCGAGATCCACTCCGCCTTCGCGATGACGGAGCCGGCGGTGGCCTCCTCCGACGCCACCAACATCGAGACGCACATCCGCCGCGAGGGCGGCGAGTACGTCATCGACGGCCGCAAGTGGTTCATCTCCGGGGCGATGAACCCCGACTGCGCGGTCTTCATCGTGATGGGCAAGACCGACCCGCAGGGCGCGGACCCGCGCCGCCAGCAGTCGATGATCCTGGTGCCGCGCGACGCCCCCGGGCTCACCATCGAGCGCGCCATGCACGTCTTCGGCTTCGAGGACCATCTGCACGGCGGCCACGCGGAGGTCGTCTTCGAGGGGGTACGGGTCCCCGCCGCCAACCTGGTCGGCGAGGAGGGCGCCGGTTTCGCCATCGCGCAGGCGCGGCTGGGGCCGGGCCGTATCCACCACTGCATGCGGCTGATCGGCATGGCGGAGCGCACCATCGAGCTGATGTGCCGCCGCGCGCTGGACCGGACGGCCTTCGGCAGGACGCTGGCCGAGCAGGGGGTCGTACAGAACTGGATCGCCGACGCGCGGGTGGCGGTGGAGCAGCTGCGGCTGCTGGTGCTGAAGACGGCCTGGCTGATGGACACCGTCGGCAACCGGGGCGCGCACACCGAGATCCAGGCCATCAAGGTCGCGGTGCCGCGCACGGTGGTGGGCATCATCGACCGGGCGATCCAGCTGCACGGGGCGGCGGGCGTCAGCCAGGACCTCCCGCTGACCGAGCTGTACGCGGGGGCGCGCACCCTGCAGCTGGCGGACGGCCCCGACGAGGTGCACCAGCGCTCGCTGGCGCGGCGGGAGCTGAAGAAGTACCTGTGAGCCGGCCCTGAACGGGCGGCGGGGGCGCGGGAGTCCGGACTCCCGCGCCCCCGCCGCCTCGTACCGTCAGGCGGGCCCCTACGGCCGCAGCGCCCGCATCAGCAGCTCCGCCATGTGCTCGCCCACCTGGGCCGGGGTGAGCGGTCCGCCCTTGCGGTACCAGCTGCCGAGGTGGTGCACCGCGCCGAAGTGGTAGTCGACCACCAGGTCGGCGGAGGTGTCGGCGGCGAAGACCCCGGCGGCCTGCCCCTCCTCGACGAGCGCGCGGAAGCGGTCGTGGTAGCGGCGGCGGTCGGCGCGGACCTCCTTGCGCTTCTCCGGCGCGAGCAGGTGCACCGAGCGGAAGAAGATCGTCGCGTCGTCGTTGTTCTCCAGCGTGGTGACCACGACGTCGGCGGCGGCCTGCCGCAGGCGGTCCTGCACCGGGGCGTCCAGGGCGGCGAAGTGGTCCAGGCGCTCCTGCTGCAGGCGCAGCAGCCGGGCGTAGACCTCGTGCAGCAGGTCGTCCTTGGAGCCGAAGTAGTGGTAGAGCGCGCCCTTGGTGACGCCGGCCGCCTCCACGATCTGCTGCACCGACGTGCGCTCGAAGCCGTGTTCGGCGAAGAGCCGGGTGGCCGCGGCGAGCAGCCGCTCCGGAACCGTCGCGCTCGCGGCATCCTCAGCCGTGGTCATGGGGCACACCTCTTCCGTGTTCGGCGGCCGGGGCGGCTCCGCACGCGCCGGCCGGGGACATCTTCCCCCAGGAAGCGCGGGGCGGGCGCACGTTCACTCCTCCAGGGCCCGCTGGATCCGGTTCATCCCGCGCAGCCAGCGCTCGGGCTCCGCGGCGCGTGCCGCGTACATGCCGGCGACCTCCGGGTGCGGGAGGATCAGGAAGCGGTCGGCCGCGATGCCCGCCATCAGCGCCTCGGCCACCGCCTCCGGCTCGATCGCGGTCTGCTCCAGCACCAGTGCGCCGGCCTTCCCGGTGGCGGCGAGCATGTCGGTGCGTACGCCCTGGGGGCAGATCGCGTGGACGTGGACGCCGCGGTGGCGGTAGGTGAGCGAGAGCCACTCGGCGAAGGCGAAGGCGCCGTGCTTGGTGACGCTGTACGGGGCGGCGCCGACCATCGTCAGCAGGCCGGCGGCGGAGACGGTGGAGACGAAGCGGCCGCGGCCGCGCTCCAGCCACTGCGGCAGCAGTTCGCGGGCGGCGCGGACGTGGGCCATCACGTTGACGTCCCAGGCCGACTCCCAGTCGGCGTCCGGGACTTCGGGTCCGCCGCCGGTGCCGGTGCCCGCGTTGGCGCAGTAGACGTCGATGGGCCCGCCCAGCGCCTCCCGGGCCGCCGCGACGATGTCCGAGGCGTCACCGGGGACGGCCACGCCGCCGATCTCCCCCGCCACCGCCTCGGCCTTCGCCTTGTCCAGGTCGTTGACCGCGACCCGCGCGCCCTCGGCGGCGAACCGGCGCGCGAGCGCGGCCCCGATCCCGCCGCCGGCCCCGGTGACGACCACGTTCGTGTCCCGCATGCTGCTTCCCTCCGACTCGTCCAGCGCAGACTAACCGGTCGGTATGTGATCGGGAAGGGGTCGAAGGGCGCGGGGGGCGCGGTGAACACACCGGTGCACGGCCGTTCCCGCCCGGGCCCGCAAGCGCTAACGTGCCGCGTCATGAGTCTGTCGAGAAGGTCCCTGCTGACGGGCGCCGCCGGTGCGGCCGCCGTCGTGTCCGCCGGGCAGCACAGCGCTGCCGCCGCGCCGAGCGCGGCCCCCACCGCCTCCGGCCCCGTCCGCACCGGTTTCGCGCGCCTCGCCGCCGAGGGCTACGCGCGGCTCGGCGGCATGAAGGTCGGCGTGGTCACCAACCCCACCGGCATCACCCAGGACGTGTCGCACATCGTCGACGTGATGCACGCCGACGAACGGGTGCGCCTGACCGCCGTGTTCGGCCCCGAGCACGGCTTCCGCGGCACCGCGCAGGCCGGCGGCTCCGAGGGCTTCTACGAGGACCCGGCCACCGGGCTGCCGGTCTACGACACGTACCAGGCCAGCGGCCAGAAGCTGGCCGACATCTTCACCCGCTCGGGCGTGGACGTCGTCGTCTTCGACATCCAGGACGCGGGCGCGCGCTTCTACACGTACATCTGGACGCTCTACGACTGCATGGTCGCCGCCGCCCTGGCCGGCAGGCCCTTCCTCGTACTGGACCGCCCCAACCCGGTCTCCGGGCGTGACGCGTACGGACCCGTCATGCACCCGCAGTTCGCCACCTTCGTCGGGCGCAAGGCGATCAGCCAGCAGCACGGGATGACCGTGGCGGAGCTGGCGCGGCTCTACAACGGCGAGTTCGTCCCCGCCGACGCGGGGCGGCCGGTGGAGCTGGACGTCGTGACGATGGAGGGGTGGGGCCGCGAGCGGTTCTTCGACTCCACCGGGCTGCCCTGGGTGCTGCCCAGCCCGAACATGCCGACCCCGGACACCGCGCTGGCCTACCCGGGCACCTGCCTCTTCGAGGGGACGAACCTCTCCGAGGGGCGCGGCACGACCCGGCCCTTCGAGCTGCTCGGCGCCGAGGGCGTCGGCCGGCAGTGGGCGGCGGCGGTGAACGAACTCGCGCTGCCCGGCGTGCGGTTCAGGGAGGCGTACTTCGCGCCGACGTTCTCCAAGTTCCAGGGCAGGACCTGCGGGGGTGTGCAGGTGCACGTGGCGAACGCCCGCGTGTACGACCCGGTCCGCACCGGTGTCGCGCTGCTGGTGACGGCCAAGCGGAGCTGGAGCGGCTTCGCCTGGCGCCCCGACAACTGGATCGACAAGCTCACCGGCTCCACGCTGGTGCGCACGATGATCGACGCGGGCGCCTCGGCGGACGAGGTCGTCGCCGGCTGGCAGGAGGAGCTGGCGGCGTTCCGGGCGGTGCGCGGGCAGTACCTCCTGTACTGAGGCGGCGGGGCGGGTGGGGCCGTTCCAGGCGCCTACCCGCCCCCGAGCGGCCCTGAGCGGCCCCGGCCGGCCCTGAGTGGCCCCGACCAGCATTGACAGCGCCCTCCGGCGAGACCATGCTAAGCAGTCGCTTAGCACATGCGCGGTACAGGGACGCCGCGCGCCACACCTGGGAGGCGGACGGACATGGCTGGTACTGCGGAGCCCCGCATCTTCACCTCGGCCGAGGAGCTCAAGGCGGCGGTCGGCGAGCAGCTGGGCTGGACGGACTGGGTGGAGATCGACCAGAAGCGCGTCGACCTCTTCGCCGAGGCGACCGGCGACCACCAGTGGATCCACGTCGACCCGGAGCGGGCCGCCGCCGGGCCGTTCGGCACGACGATCGCCCACGGCTACCTGACGCTCTCGCTGCTGCCGCTCTTCGGTCCGCAGCTGCTGGCCGTCGAGGGGGCGCGGATGGGCGTCAACTACGGGACGAACAAGGTGCGTTTCCCCGCCCCCGTACCGGTCGGCTCGCGACTGCGCGCCACCGCCCGCATCTCCGAGGCCGCCGAGGTACCGGGGGGCGTGCAGCTCGCCGTGGCCTTCACCGTGGAGCGCGAGGGCGGCGAGAAGCCGGTCTGCGTCGCGGAGTCGGTCTCGCGCTTCTACTTCTGAGGCGCTACGGGCGCGCCGGTCCAGCGCAGCCCGTCACCATCCGCCCGACGAGGTCCGCGTACAGCGCGCCGACCTCGTCGGGCGTACGGCTGCCCGCGGCGCTGAACCAGCGCGCCACGTCCACGCACAGCGAGAGCACCGCGAGCGAGGTGCCGGGGATGTCGTCGACGGCGAAGTCGCCGCCGCGCACGCCGTCCTCGATGATGCCGCGCAGCTGGGAGTCGATGTCCCGGCGCAGGGTGGCGATCTCGGCGTAGTGCTCCTCGCCGAGCGCCTGGAGTTCGTACTGCACGACGCGCGCGGTGGTGTGGTGCTCGGCGTGCCAGCGGGCGAAGTCGCGCACGGCCCGGCCGAGCCGCTCGCGGGGGGAGGCCTGCGCGCCGGCGGCCTCGGCGACGATCCGGCGGGCGCGCTCGTGCCCGACCTTGCTGATCCGGAAGAGCAGCTCCTCCTTGGTCCGGAAGTGGATGTAGAGCGCCGCCGGGCTCATCCCCGCCCGGCCGGCGATGTCGCGCGTGGTGGTCGCGTGGTAGCCGCGCTCGGCGAACGCCTCCACGCCGGCGGACAGCAGCCGCCGCGCGGCCTCCGGCTCCACGCCGTCCCAGGCGGCGACCTCCGCCTCCGCATCCACCTCGCGCATCGCACACCCCGCTCTTCCCGTAACCGGCCCGCCCACCCTACCCCGAAGCTGAGCAAGCGCTTAGGGCTTGCACCGGGGCTTCGGGGACACGGGGCGGAGATCCGGCGGACGCTTCCGACTCCATGGTCTTATGTGCGAGTTATTCCTTTTGCGGCGGTTTTCGCCTCATTGGCTGCCCGCACCTCCCGCTACCCCCAGGAGTGGAACCCCCATGCGTCCTTCACTGGCGATCAACCTCCGCGCGCTCCTCGGAGCTGCCGCGCTCGCGACGCTGCTGCCGGTCGCAGTCCCCGCGCACGCCGCCGCCCTGGACCACCCCGGCCCCGGATCGAGCCACCCCGACCACGCCGCCCTCGCGAACCAGGAGGCGGTCGCCCCGAACGACGCCCCGATCGAGGGCCGCGAGCTCGTCTTCGACGAGGAGTTCGACGGCCCCATCCAGTGGGGCACCAAGTGGACCGGCGACCGCACCAGCGCCTACCAGTACGTCAACCACAACCCGAACTACGGCAAGCTCGACTGGCTCACCCAGAGCGCGGTGACGGTGGAGAACGGCAACGCGAAGTTCACCGCGACCCCCTCCCAGCACATCCTGGAGAACGGCAAGCGGGCCTGGGACACCGGCCTGCTGACCACCGAGTACACGACGGACGCCTTCCAGGTGCACGCCTACGACTACATCGAGACCCGCGTCATGCTGCCCGACCAGCAGGGCGCCTGGCCGGCGCTGTGGACCTGGTCGGTGGACAACGACTGGGACGCGGGCAACGACGAGGTCGACACCTTCGAGTACCACCCGGACACGCCCAACACCCTGGAGCTGACCAACCACGCCCTGTTCGCCAAGGACTACTACAACGACCCCAGCCTGATCAGCCCGTGCAAGTGGGTCACCATCGGCACCCGCTACGGACTCGACACCACGGACTGGTACGTCGACGGCAAGAAGGTCTTCTCGCAGCCCATCGGCGTCGCCGACTTCGACTGGAAGTCGCACGTCATCCTCAACCTGTCCATCGACGACAACGAGTTCCACGCCCCGCCGACCAGCGACGAGCCGATCACGTTCTACGCCGACTACGTGCGCGTCTACCGCTGACACCCGCACGCACGCCGCCCCCGGCCCGTACCGGCGGACCGGGGGCGGCGTGCGTGCGCCAGGCCGGCTCAGAACGCGCTGACACCCGTGAGCGCCCGGCCGATCAGCAGCTTGTGGATCTGGCTGGTGCCCTCGTACAGCGTCATCACCCGCGCGTCGCGCAGCAGCTTGCCGACCGGGTACTCGTCGATGTAGCCGTAGCCCCCGAAGACCTGCAGGGCGTTGTTGGCGCAGCGCACCGCGGCCTCGCTCGCGAAGAGCTTGGCCATGGAGGACTCGGTGGCGAAGGGCAGCCCGCGGTCGATGTGGTCGGCGACCCGCCAGGTCAGCAGCCGGGCGGTGTCGACGTCCACCGCGATGTCGGAGAGCAGCTCCTGGACGAGCTGGTGGTGCGCGATCGGCGTGCCGAACTGCTCGCGCTCCCCGGCGTAGCCGACCGCCGCGTCCAGGCACGCCTGGGCGATGCCCACACAGCCCGCCGCGACCGACATCCGCCCCTTGGCCAGCGCGGACATGGCGACCGAGAAGCCCTTTCCCTCCGGCGCGATCATCGCCGAGGCGGGCACCCGCACCTCGTCGAGCACCAGCTCGGCGGTGGCCTGCCCGCGCAGCCCGAGCTTGCCGCGCACCTCGCGCCGACCCAGCCCCGGGGTGTCGGTGGGCACCAGGAAGGCGCTGACGCCCTTGTGGCCGGGGGTGTCGTTCGTCCGGGCGAAGAGCAGGACCACGTCGGCCCAGGTGCCGTTGGTGATGAACATCTTGGTGCCGTCGATCACCCAGTCGCCGCCGTCGCGTACGGCGCGGGTGGTGAGGTTCGCGGCGTCGGAGCCCGTGCCGGGCTCGGTGAGGCCGAAGCAGCCGACGGCCTCGCCGGAGGCCAGCCGGGGCAGCCACGTGCGCTTCTGCTCCTCGTCGCCCCAGGCCGCGATGGACTTGGCGACCAGGCCCAGCGAGACGGAGACGATGCCGCGCACGGAGGAGTCGCCGCGCCCCAGCTCCTCGGTGACCAGGACGTACGTCAGATGGTCGCCGGCGCTCCCGCCGTACTCCTCGGGGAGGGTCAGCCCGAGGAAGCCCACCTCGCCCAGCTTCTTCACGATCCCCCGGTCCACCGCCTCGGCGCGGTCCCACTCGGCGGCGTACGGGGCGACCTCGCGCACCGTGAAGTCCCGCGCCAGTGCGCGGGCGGCGGACTGCTCGGGCGAGAGCTCCAGGTCCATGACCTCGCGTCCTTTCCAAAAATTAGCACTGCTAGTTTTACGGGGCGGCTCTACTATGTGCCGCATGGCCCGCCCCCGCAAGCCCCTCCTCAGCCGTGAGCGCATCGTCACAGCGGCGCTGGACCTCATCGACGCGGACGGGCTGGCCGCGCTCTCCACCCGGCGGCTCGCGGCGGAGCTGGGGGTGAGCGGGCCCTCGCTCTACAACCACTTCACGACGAAGGACGAGATCCTCGGCGCGGTGGCGGACCGGGTGGTCGAGGATGTCGACCTGTCGATGTTCGAGCCCCCTGACGACGGCGCCGGCGGCGCCCCCGCCGCCGACTGGCCCGAGGCCCTGCTGGCCTGGGCCCGCTCCTACCGCGCGGCGCTGGCCGCCCATCCCCACCTGGTGCCCTTCCTCGCGGCGGGCCCCGGCCGCCGGCCGGGCGGCCTGCGGATGGCGGACGCGGTCTTCGGCGCGATGGTGAAGGCGGGCTGGGCGCCGGCCCAGGCCACCCGGATCGGCGCTCTGATGCGCTACTTCGTCACCGGCTCCGCACTGGGCTCCTTCGCGGGCGGCTTCGTGGCCGACCCGGGGGCGTACGACCCGGCCGACTACCCGAACCTGGGGCGGGCCCACCTGCTCGCGGAGCACCAACGCCGGGTGGACGAAGGGGCGTTCGAGACGGGACTCACCGCGCTGGTGGCCGGATTGACCCTCCAGTTCCGCGAGTCCCACCCGTAGGATCCGTGCATGGCAGACCTGGTACGAGTCGTCTACCGCAAGTACGACGGCACCCTTCATTGGAACCTCACGATGCGCCGCCTCGGCGAGGACGCGCACGGGGTCTGGCTGGGCGCGCCGCCGTACACGCCGATCGCGAAGGGGCACGAGAGCGCGGAGCCGGCGGCCTGGGCGTACGTCTCCCTCGTCCCGCGCGAGCCCGACACCTGGTGGACGGCGACCTTCAACGCGCAGCCCAAGTCGACCGAGATCTATGTCGACGTGACGACCCCGGCCCGGTGGACCTCGGCGGCGGAGGTCGGCTGCGTCGACCTGGACCTGGACGTCGTGCGCAGGCGCGGGGCCGACGGGGCGCTCCTGCTGGACGAGGACGAGTTCGCCGAGCACCGGGTCCGCTACGGCTATCCGCCCGAGGTCGTCCAGCGGGCGCGGGCGGCGGCGGACTGGCTGCTCGCGGCGGTCGCCGAGCGCCGCGAGCCGTTCGGCGAGGCGTACCGCGGGTGGCTGGCCCGGGTCGGCTGAACGGCTTCGCGCGGGCGGGTGCTCAGAGCGGTCTGGTGGCCAGCTCGTCCAGTGCGGTGAGCAGTCCGGGCAGTTTCTCACCCCTGGCCAGCGGGATGACGTCGCCGGGCGACTCGTCCAGCAGGACGAAGGCGAGGTCGTCGGTGCGGGCGATCAGCGACCAGCCCGCGCCGTCCACCCGCAGCGTGCGCGCCTCGTCGGTGGCGAAGGAGGAGCGGATGCGCCCGGGCGGCGGCGGCTCGGCCACGTACCCCTCCAGGTCGGCGATCACCCGCCGGACTCCCGGGTGGGTGGGTCCGCCGGCGGACTCCGTCGGCAGCTGGTCGGGGTCGAGGCGCTCGCGCCACTCCCGCCAGCGCAGGGAGATCTCGTCGGCCCCCAGGCGCCGCTGGGCGGGGCCCCACTCCTCGGCGTCCGGCGGTGCCAGCGGGGGGCGGCCGTCGTCGGCGGGGTCGTGCGGGGCGGGCAGCTCGGGAGCGGAGACGGCGAGGGCGAGCGGCCAGCCGGGGATGGTGTCGACGACGCTGCGCTCCTCGGGCTCCAGCTCGCGTTCGATGCCCACGTCCCAGGCGGCCAGGGCGACGGCGACCAGCGAGGCGTCGTTGACGACCACGGTCCACCGCGCGCCCGCCGTGTCCTGGCCGAAGATGAGCCCGTATCCGGCCGGGTGCGCGGTCATCCCCACCGCCGCGCAGGCCGCGGGGTAGTCGTCGCCCAGTACCGCGGGGAACCTCGCCGGCGTCAGCAGTGCCGCGGTCAGCACGTAGAACGCGTCGTCGTCGGATACTTCGCCCACGTCAAACCCCCTTGCACACGAATTCGGTCGGCGCAGGTTAACCGCCGGGTAACGCCCGCGTCGAGATCCCCCGCGTCTCGATCTCCCCCTGGTGGACCAGGCCGCGCCGTCCTCCTACGCTGCGGGGGCGCCCCGTCGGAGCGCACGAGCCGGGCGCCCGAGCCGAGAGCGCACGAGGAGAGGACCGCGTGATCCCCAACCCCCTGACCCAGCCGACCCTCGCCGACCTGCGCCGGCGCACCAGCGCGAAGTGGCGGGTCCACGACCCCGACGTGCTCCCGCTGTGGATCGCCGAGATGGACGTCCGTCTGGCGGAGCCGGTGGCGGAGGTCTTGCACCGGGCGGTCGCGGAGGGGGACACCGGCTATCCGCCGGGTCCCGGGTACGCCGAGGCCCTGGCGGAGTTCGCCAAGGACCGCTGGTCCTGGGAGGTGCTCCCCGAGCGCACCGCGATGGTCCCGGACGTGATGCTGGGAATCGTCGAGGTCCTGAAGCTCGTCACGGCTCCCGGCGGCACGGTGGTGGTCAACTCCCCGGTCTACCCGCCGTTCTACGCCTTCACGGAGCATCTCGGCCGCCGGGTGGTCGCGGCGCCCCTCACCCCCGGGCACCGGCTCGACCTCGCGGCGCTGGACGAGGCGTTCCGGGAGGCGGACGCGTACCTGCTGTGCAGTCCCCACAATCCCACCGGCACCGTCCACACCCCCGCCGAGCTGGCCGGGGTCGCCGCCCTCGCGCAGGAGCACGGGGTACGGGTCGTGGTGGACGAGATCCACGCCCCCCTCGTGCCGCCGGGGGCCCGGCACACCCCGTACCTCTCCCTGCCCGGCGCTCAGCGGGGTTTCGCGCTGCTCTCGGCGTCGAAGGCGTGGAACCTGGCCGGTCTCAAGGCGGCGCTCGCGGTCGCGGGTGCGGACTCCGCCGCCGAGCTGGCCGCGATGCCAAAGGAGGTGGGGCACGGCCCCAGCCATCTGGGCATCCTGGCGCACAGCGCCGCCCTGCGCCACGGCGGTCCCTGGCTGGACGCCCTGCTCGCGGGGCTGGCGGCGAACCGCGCCCGGCTGGGGGCGCTGCTGGCCGAGCGGCTGCCGCGGGTGGGCTACCGCGAGCCGGCGGGCACCTACCTGGCGTGGCTGGACTGCCGGGGCCTGGGGCTGGGCGACGATCCGGCGCAGGTGTTCCTGGACCGGGGGCGGGTGGCCCTGGCCGGCGGGCTGCCCTTCGGTAGGGGCGGCGCGGGCCACGTACGCCTGAACTTCGCGACCGCGCCGGAGCTGCTCGACGAGGCGGTCCGGCGGATGGCGGCGGCGCTGGCAAAGTGAGCGGCCCCGGGGGCTGCCCGCCGGCAGCCCCCGGGCTTCACCGCCGTCAGTCGAAGACCACCAGCGAGCGCGCGCCCTTGCCCGCCCGCATCGCGTCGAACGCCGCCGGCACCGCGTCCAGCGTGATGCGGTCGGTGACCAGGGAGGCGAGGTCGAGGGCCCCCGAGCGCACCTGCCCGGCGATGAGCGGGATGTCGCGGGCCGGGTCGCTGTCGCCGTAGACGCAGCCGGAGAGGGTGCGTCCGAAGTGGAAGAGCTCCAGCGCGGAGAAGGAGACCTTCTGGTCGTGGGCGCCGATGCCGACGACGGTCGTCCGTCCGCCGCGCCGGGTGGACGACCAGGCGGTGCGGATGGTGTCGGCGCGTCCCACGCACTCGATCGCCACGTCGGCGCCGATGCCGCCGGTGAGGCGGCGGACGGTCTTCGCGGTGTCGTCGGCGGCGAGGAGGAAGTCCGTGGCGCCGGCCCGGCGTGCCAGCTCCTCCTTCTCCGGCGAGACGTCGACCGCGATGATCTGCCCCGCGCCCGCGATGCGCGCGGACTGCAGCACCGTCAGGCCCACCCCGCCGACGCCGAACACGACGACGGACTCCCCGGCCCTGACCCGCGCGGAGTTGTGGACCGCGCCCCAGCCGGTGAGCACCGCGCAGCCCAGCAGCGCGCCGCACTCCAGGTCGACGCCGGCGGGCAGTGCGATGGCGGCCTTGGCGGGGACGACGGTCTCCTGGGCGAAGGCGGCCGTGCCGAGGCCGGCGTACAGCTCGCCGCCGGACCAGGTGGCGTACGGGACGGCCGCCGCCGCGCCGGCCTCGGTGCACAGCCAGACCTCGCCCAGGCCGCAGAAGTGGCAGCTGCCGCAGGAGGGCGCCCAGTTGAGGATCACCTCGTCGCCGACGGCCGTGCCGGTGACGTCCGGTCCGACGGCCGTGACGGTGCCGGCGCCCTCGTGGCCCAGGACGGCGGGGACGTGCTGGCGCAGGGTGCCGTTGGACAACGACAGGTCGGAGTGGCACACGCCGGCGGCGGCCAGCCGTACCCGTACCTGACCGGGTCCGGGGGCGGGCAGGTCGATGTCGGCCGACTCCAGTGCGGAGCCGACGGCGGGCAGAACGATGGCGCGGACCATGGGCGTTGACTCTCCCTGTCGGGGCGTGCTCGGGGCTGGATCGACGGCGGCTCGGGGCCGGTTCGCAACCGACCCGGGGCCGGTTGGCGACTCGCTCAGAACTGAAGGGACTTGGTGTGCAGGTACTCCGCCAGACCGTACGCGCCCAGCTCCCGCCCGATGCCCGACTGCTTGTAACCGCCGAAGGGGGCCAGGGGATTGAAGCGCCCGCCGTTGATGTCGACCTGCCCGGTCTCCATCCGCCGCGCGAAGGCCGCCGCCTCCGCCTCCTCGCCCGCCCACACCGCGCCGGCGAGGCCGTAGACGGTGCCGTTGGCGATCTCCAGGGCCTCCTCCTCGTCGCGGTAGCGGATGAGGGACAGGACGGGGCCGAAGATCTCCTCCTGGGCGATCGCCATCTCGGGGGTGACATCGGCGAAGACGGTCGGCTGCACGTAGTAGCCGGCCGGGGCGTACGAGGGGGACTCCGCGCCGCCGGCGACCAGCCGCGCGCCCTCGGCGAGGCCGCGCTCGATGTAGCCGCGCACCCGTTCGCGCTGGCGGGCGCTGACCAGCGGGCCCATCCGCTCGGGGGTGGCGTACTTCGCGGCGGCCTGGGCGGCGAGCGCCACGGCCTCCTCGTAGTAGTCGGTGTGCACCAGCATCCGGGTCCACGCGCTGCACGTCTGGCCGGAGTTGGCCATCACGTTGCCGACGCCGACGGCGACCGCCTTGGCCAGGTCGGCGCTGGGCAGGATGACGTTGGCGGACTTGCCGCCCAGCTCCAGGGCGACCGGCTTGACCGCGGCGCCGGCCATGGCGGCGATCTTGCGGCCGACGGCGGTGGAGCCGGTGAAGGAGACGAGGTCGGTGCCGGGGTGCTCGGCGAGCGCCTGGCCGGCGACCGGGCCGAGCCCGGTGACCAGGTTGAAGACCCCGGCGGGCAGCCCGGCGGCCTCGACGCACTCGGCGAAGAGCTGGGCGACCAGCGGGGTGTCCTCGGCGGGCTTGAGGACCACGGTGCAGCCCGCGGCGAGGGCCGGGACGACCTTGGCGGTGATCTGGTGGAGGGGGTAGTTCCACGGGGTGATCGCGGCGACCACGCCGACCGGCTCGTGCAGCACGGTGGAGTTGCCGACGCGCTCCTCGAAGGGGTACGAGGCGGCCAGCTCGGCGTAGCTCCCGGTGATCGCGACCGGCAGCGCGGCGTGCACCTTCTGCGCGAAGACCGACGGCGCGCCCAGCTCGGCGGTGACGGTCTCGGCGATCTCCCCGGCGCGGGCGGCGAGCTGGTCGCGCAGGGCGGTGAGCAGCGCGGCGCGCTCGGCGGGCGCGGAGGCGGCCCAGCCGGGGAAGGCGGCGCGGGCGGCGCGGGCGGCAGGGTCGACTTCGGCGGCGCCGCCGGCCGGGACGGTGGCGATGACCTGCTCGTCGGCCGGGTTCACGACCTCGATGGTGTCGCCGGTGGTGGCGGGGTGCCAGCCGCCGGCGATGAACAGGGCGTCATGGGCCTTCATGTCGTGTCCTCCCGGTGGAGCCGCTGTCGTGCGTGATCCAAACTAGCGCCGTTAGTTTTACCCGCCCAGTCCCCCGTCCCGTGCCGTGGGTCACGTCGGCCCGGGCGGGGCCGGGGACCGGGCGGGCGGCCGGGCGGCCGTGCCCGCCGCCGTCAGCAGGAGTATGCCCAGCATCGCGAAGGGGGCGGCCGTTCCGGCGGCGCCGGCGAGCAGGCCGGCGCCGGCGGGCGCGGCGATCTGGCCGAGGCGGTTGCCGGTGAGGCGCAGGGCGAGGGCGGTGGAGCGGGCCTTCGCCGGGGCGGCCTGGACGACGGTGGTCATGCTGAGCGGCTGGCCCGCCCCCAGGCAGAAGCCGAGCAGGCCCAGGGCGAGGGCCAGCGCCCACAGCGGCACCCGGGCGACCAGCACCGCCGTGAGCAGCGCGGCGGCCAGGCAGCTCACGGCCAGCAGCCGGTCGCGGCCCAGCAGCCCGACCATCCGCGCCAGCGCGATCCGGCACAGGATCGACGCCCCGGCGCGCAGGCTGAGCAGCAGTCCCACGACGCCGGGGGCGATACCGCGCTCCTCGCCGACGACGGGGAGGTAGGCGGTGAGGACGTCGGCGGCGGAGAGCACCGCGAGGGAGACGTAGATGCCGCCGGGGACGCCGCGGGTGCGCAGGATCCGGATGACCGGCACGCGGGGGGCGGGCTCGGCCCGTACCGGCTGCGCGACGGGCCGCTCGATGCGCCACATCGTCGCGTACGAGCAGACGCACACGGCCGCCGAGACCAGCAGCGCCAGTGCGCTGGACCGGGGGGCGGCGGTGTCGATCAGCGCGCCGGCCGCGACCGGGCCGACCAGCTGGCCGAGCGAGGCGCCGATGGTGAAGTGGCCGAAGTTGCGGTCGTGGTCGCCGGGCGCGGACTGGCGGGCGACCAGCGACTGGGCGCCGATGACGAAGGCCAGGTGGCCCAGGCCCATCACCGCGCTCCACGCCGCCATCGCCGGCAGGGAGCCGGCCAGCCCGGAGCCGGCGCAGCCCAGCGCGATCAGCGCGGCGCCGGCCGGCAGCAGCGGGGCGCAGCGGCCGTGGTCGGTGCGCCGGCCCAGGGGGACGGCGGCGAGCAGCGGGAGCAGGGCGTAGACGCCGGCGATGACGCCGACCGCGCGGGCGTCCGCGCCCAGCGCGAGGGCCCGGTAGGCGACGGCCGGCCGCGCCATGCTCACCGCCCCCTGCGCGAAGGCGAAGGCGATGACCAGGCGCAGCAGCCAGCCCCTGCCGGGCCCGGTGCGGCTCACGAGCGGGTCATGGACGGCGGGCTCCCGGGGAGCCCGGGCGGCGCTCGCGGGGCGTCGGCATCAGATGATCCCGAACAGCAGCCCGGCGAGCAGCACCACCAGCGAGGTGAGCGCGGCCCACTTCACCGTCTGGCGGGTGTGGTCGCCGAACTCCACCTTCGCCAGGCCGACCAGCACGTAGACGGCCGGCACCAGCGGGCTGGACATGTGCAGCGGCTGGCCGATCAGCGAGGCGCGGGCGATCTCCACCGGGGCGACGCCGTGTGCGGCGCCGGCCTCGGCGAGGATCGGGACGATGCCGAAGTAGAAGCCGTCGTTGGACATCAGGTAGGTGAAGGGGATCGACAGCAGGCCGGTGACCAGCGCCATGTGCGGGCCCATCGCGTCCGGGACGGCGTCGACGACGGCCTTGGCCATGTGGTCGACCATGCCGGTGCCGGTGAGCACGCCGGTGAAGACGGCGGCGGCGAAGACCATGCCGGCGACGTTGACGATGTTGTCCGCGTGGGCGGCGATGCGCGCCTTCTGCTCCTTGACGTGCGGGAAGTTCACCGTCAGCGCGAGGGCGGCGCCCAGCAGGAAGAGCACCGGGATGGGCAGCGTCTCCAGGATCAGCAGGGTGAGCAGGGTGACGACCAGGGCCGCGTTGAACCAGTAGAGCCGGGGGCGCAGGGTCGCCCGGTTCGGGTCCAGGATGGAGGCGGCCTCCTGGTCGTACTCCTCGGCGTCGGTGCCGGAGCCCGTGGCGGTGGAGCCCTTGGCGCCGGAGCCCTTCGTGGTGGCGCCCTTGGAGGTGCCGCCACCCGCGCCGACGGTCACCGGCTCGCTCTCCAGCGCCTCGTCCAGCGTCAGCGTGCCCAGCCGGCGCCGCTCGCGCAGGCCGAGGAAGTACGCCAGGACGAAGACGAAGAGCAGGCCGACCAGCAGCGCCGGGATCATCGGGACGAAGATGTCGCTCGCGTCCAGCTTGAGCGCGGTGGCCGCGCGGGCCGTCGGACCGCCCCAGGGAAGGGTGTTCATCACGCCGTTGGCGGTGGCGGCGATGCAGGTCATGACGGTCAGGCTCATCTTCAGCCGCCGGTAGAGCGGCAGCAGCGCCGAGACGGTGATCATGAAGGTGGTCGAGCCGTCGCCGTCGAGGGAGACGATCGCGGCCAGGACGGCCGTACCGACGACCACCCGCAGCGGGTCCGCCTTGCAGAAGCGCAGGATGCCGCGGACGATCGGGTCGAAGAGGCCGACGTCGATCATGATGCCGAAGAAGATGATCGCGAACATCAGCATCGCGGCGGTGGGCGCGAGGCTCTCGATGCCGTCGACCACGTAGTCGCCGAGGTGGGCCCCCTTGCCCGCGAGGACGCAGAAGACCGCGGGGACGAGCACCAGGGACGCGATGGGGGACATCTTCTTCGCCATGATCAGCGCGAGGAAGCACGCGATCATGGCGAAGCCGAGGATGGTGAGCATGGGGACTGCCTAACGTTCGCCTTTGAACTCCCGGCGCGGTCGGGGACGGCACGGCGCGGGACGCGGTCTCGGGCACGTTAGGCGGCGCCCGAAGGGCGGGACAAGAGGTTCGGGCGAGACCAATACGATCAAAAGCGCAGGTCGCAGCGGTGATACGGGCCGACGCACGCGCAGGTGCGCGGGCGCCGGCCCGCTCTTGCCGGTCTCGTCACGGGGCCTCGGCGGGCGAGACCTGGACGGGGAAGCCGTTGAGCACCGCCGTGCCCGAGAGCGGGTCGAGGCGGCTGCCGTCGAGGAGTTGGTTGACGTTGGCGCCGGGGTGCGCCGCCGCGACGGACGTCCGGGTGCCGGGGCGGTCGTGCCCCCAGCCGTGCGGGAGGCTGACGACGCCGGGGCGCAGCTCCCCGGTCAGCTCGACCTCGGCGGTGATCTCGCCGCCGTCGCCCTTGATCCGGGCCGCCGCCCCGTCGGTGAGCCCCAGCCGCTCGGCGTCGCGGGGGTGGACCTGCAGGGTGCAGCGGTTGGTGCCGCCGCTCAGCTCGGGGACGTTGTGCATCCAGCTGTTGTTGGAGCGCAGGTGGCGGCGGCCGATGAGGACCAGCTCGCCGGGGCGCCGGTCGAGGGAGGCCAGCAGGCGCGGGAGGTCGGCGGCGATCGGCTCGGGGCACAGCTCGATCAGGCCGGAGGGGGTCTTGAGCACCTCGGCCAGTCGCGGGCGCAGTGGGCCCAGGTCGATGCCGTGCGGGTGGGCGAGCAGGGCGGCCAGGCTGAGGCCGTCCGGGTCGGCGCCGAAGCCCTCGCCGTACGGGCCCAGGCGCAGCATGAGGTCCAGGCGGCGCTCGGCGCCGTCGGCGCCCGTCAGCCGGGTGGCGAGGGCGGCCGGGTCCTGGCCGTGGACCGGGGAGTGCGGCTGGGCGACGGCCCGCCGCAGGAGGAAGTCGACGGCCAGGGCGTCCAGGGCGGCGGGGTCGGTGTCGGGCGGTGCGCCGCCGGCGATGAGGGCGAGGCGGGTGAGGATGGCGCACTCGTCGGGGCGGCCGGCGGGCAGCGGGACGGCGGGGCGGCTGTAGCGGACGTTGTGGCGTACCGCGAGGGCGTTGAAGGCGAAGTCGAAGTGGGCGCTCTGGGTGGGGCGGGGCGGCGGCAGGACGACGTCGGCGTGGCGGGTGGTCTCGTTGAGGTAGGGGTCGACGCTCACCATGAACGCGCAGTCGGCGAGGGCCCGTTCGAGCCGCTCGCCGTCGGGTGCGGAGAGCACCGGGTTGGCGGCGACGGTGATGACGTACCGCAGCCTCCCCTCCCCCGGGGTGTCGAGCTCCTCGGCCAGGGCGGCGAGCGGCAGCTCGGACATGACCTCGGGGTGGCCTGAGACGCGGCTGTGCCAGCGGCCGATGCGGAAGCCCCGGCCGGGTCCCGGGGGGCGCACGGTGGCGGTGGCGGACCGCGGGAAGAGCGCGCCGCCGGGGCGGTCGAGGTTGCCGGTGAGGATGGTGAGGAGGTCGACGGCCCAGCTGGTGAGCGTGCCGAACTCCACCGTGGTGGAGCCCATCCGCCCGTAGACGGCGGCGGTGGGCGCGGCGGCCAGCTCGCGGGCCAGCTCCCGTACGGTCCCCGCCTCGACGTCGCAGTGGGCGGCGACCGCCTCGGGGGTGAGGGGGGCGAGGAGGTCGCGTACCTCGTCGAGGCCCGCTACCGACTCGACGGGGGTGGCCAGGCCCTCGGCGAGCAGGACGTGGGCCATGGCGAGCAGCAGCGCGGCGTCCGTGCCGGGGCGGGGCGCTATGTGGCGGTCGGCGAGGCGGGCGGTGCGGGTGCGCTTGGGGTCGATGACGGTGAGCCGGCCGCCGCGGGCGCGCAGCGCCTTCAGCCGGCCGGGGAAGTCGGGGGCGGTGGTGAGGGAGCCGTTGGAGACCAGGGGGTTGGCGCCGACGATCAGCAGGTGGTCGGTGCGGTCCAGGTCCGGGACGGGGAAGGCCAGGGGGTCGCCGTAGAGATAGCCGCAGGCGACCTGCTTGGGCATCTGGTCGACCGTACTGGCGGAGAAGAGCGCCCTGTTGGTGAGGGCGCGGGCGAGCAGCGGTACGTACAGCGCGCCGGCCACGGTGTGGACGTTGGGGTTGCCCAGGACGAGCGCGACGCCCTCCTTCCCCGTGCCCAGGCCGTCGGCGACCGCCTGGAACGCCTGTGCCCAGGAGGCCTCGCGCAGTTCGCCGTCGCGGCGCACCAGCGGGGCGGTCAGCCGGTCGGGGTCGGCGTCCAGGCTGCCGAAGGCGGCGCCCTTGGGGCAGACGAAGCCGGCGCTGAAGACGTCGTCGCGGTCGCCGCGCGCGCCGGTCACGACGCCGTCCGGGCCCTCCCCCTCGATCGTCAGTGCAAGGCCGCAGGTGGCCTCGCACAGGGGGCAGATCCGCAGGGCGGTGCGCGTCGTCATCGGGTTCCCTTCGGCCGCGCGTCTCCCCCTGCCCGTACGGGCTCGGGGGCCGGGCACATACCGCACGGTATCCCGGGGGCGGCGGTGAGGACAGGGCTCCGCATTGACGTGGCCGGGCTTGATTCCTATGGTCGTACAGAGGATTCGGGGTACGGAAAGGCAGGCGGCGTCGCGATGAGCAGTGTCGACGAGGCACGGAAGACCGCCGAGGCGCTGGCGTACGCCACGGGCTTCGGCAACGAGCACGCGAGCGAGGCCGTCCCCGGCGCGCTCCCGATCGGGCGCAACTCGCCGCAGCGCGCGCCGCTCGGGCTCTACGCCGAGCAGCTCTCCGGCTCGGCCTTCACCGAGCCGCGCGCCTGCAACCGCCGCTCCTGGCTCTACCGCATCCGCCCCTCGGTCGCCCATCCGGCCTTCGAGCGGGTGGCCAACGGGGCGCTGCGCACGGCCCCGTTCACCGAGACCGTCCCCGACCCCAACCGGCTGCGCTGGGACCCGCTCCCCGAGCCCCCGGCCGGTACGGACTTCGTGGACGGCCTGTGGACCCTGGGCGGCAACGGCGACGCCGCCCAGCGCACCGGTATGGCGATCCACCTCTACCGCGCCGACTCCCCCATGACGGACAAGGTGTTCAGCGACTCCGACGGCGAGCTGCTGATCGTCCCCGAGCGCGGCGGGCTGCTGCTGCACACGGAGTTCGGGCGGCTGCGGGCCGAGCCCGGCGAGGTGGCGCTGATCCCGCGCGGGGTGCGCTTCCGCGTCGAGCCGCTCGACCCCTTCGTGCGCGGCTACGTCTGCGAGAACTACGGCGCCCCCTTCACGCTGCCCGACCTGGGCCCCATCGGCGCCAACGGCCTGGCCAACGCCCGGGACTTCCGCGCGCCGACGGCCGCGTACGAGGACGTCGAGCGGCCGGTGCTGGTGCTCAACAAGTTCTGCGGGAACCTGTGGGCCGCCACCTACGACCACTCCCCGCTGGACGTGGTGGCCTGGCACGGCAACCACGTGCCGTACGTCTACGACCTGCGCCGCTTCAACACCATCGGCACCATCAGCTACGACCACCCGGACCCGTCGATCTTCACGGTCCTCACCTCGCCCTCCGACACCCCGGGACTGGCGGGCGTCGACTTCGTGGTCTTCGCCCCGCGCTGGCTGGTCGGCGAGGACACCTTCCGGCCGCCGTACTTCCACCGCAACGTGATGAGCGAGTACATGGGCCTGATCGAGGGCGCGTACGACGCGAAGACGGGCGGCAGGGGGGGCTTCGTACCCGGCGGGGGCTCGCTGCACAACATGATGTCCGCGCACGGGCCCGACCGGGAGACCTTCGACAAGGCCTCGGCGGCCGAGCTGAGACCGCAACGGGTCGACGACGGGCTCGCGTTCATGTTCGAGACGCGCTGGCCGGTGACGGCGACCGCGCAGGCGGCGCGGGCACCGGAGCTGCAGCCGGCCTACGACGAGGTGTGGGGCGGTCTGCGGCGCAACTTCCGCGCTCCTTAGGAGTCTTGGATACGTGGACACCTTCGCGCCCGACCGCCTGGAGCTCAACCGCCGGCTGCCGCTGTGGTATCAGATCTCGCAGTCGCTGCGGGCCTGCATACTCGGCCGCTCCCCCGAGGCGCCGCTGCGGCTGCCCACGGAGAGGCGGCTGGCGGAGCACTACGACGTCAGCGTCCTCACGGTGCGCCAGGCGCTGAAGGAGCTGGAGGAGGAGGGGCTGATCAGCCGCCATCGGCGGCGCGGGACGTTCATCGAGGCGGCGGCCGTCCGGTCGCGGCGTTCCGGTCCGGTGCGGGTGCTGGGCTCGGTGGACGCGATCGTGGCGCAGCAGTCGGTGGACGCGGCGCGGCTGCTGGCGCACGGAACGGGGCCGGTCCCGCCCGAACTGGCTTGCCATTTCCCCGGGTTG
This sequence comes from Streptomyces polyrhachis, assembly GCF_042663125.1. Classification (NCBI taxonomy): domain Bacteria; kingdom Bacillati; phylum Actinomycetota; class Actinomycetes; order Kitasatosporales; family Streptomycetaceae; genus Streptomyces; species Streptomyces polyrhachis. Next base: position 42,474 of record NZ_JBHSZO010000020.1, read on the forward strand.
ACCGAGGTGGGCGTCTACCGCCGGCTGCGCAGTGACGAGGCGACGGGCGAGCCGGTCAACTGGGCGGAGAACTTCGTGCGCCCGGAGCCGGCGGCCCGGATCGACCCCGCCGATCTGGAGCGCTGGCCGATGACGCGGGTGCTGCGCGACGCGGTGGGGGTGCGGATCGCGCGGATCACGGACACGGTGGAGGCGCGGCTCGCGGACGCGGAGACGGCGGGGCTGCTGGCGGTGCCCGTGGGCAGTCCGGTGCTGCTGTGCACGGGGGTGTCGTACGACGAGGCGGGCACGGTGGTGGACGTGGCGCGGATCCGCTACCGGGGGGACCGCTTCTCGTTCTCGGTGACCGTGGAGATGTAGGGCCTGCTTGCGAGGTGCCCCGGCCGATGTCCGTGGGCGCCCGTACGATCGTGGGCACGGTCGGCTGGAGGTCTGCGGGAGCTTTACGGGAGTTCTACGGGAGGAGGGGCCCGGTGGCGGTCGGGGGCACGGTCACGCTCGGGGAGTTGATGCCCTGGGGGGTGGCGCCGCTGCGGTTGGGGCGCGGCTGGGCGATGGCGCCCGATCCCGAGACGCTGCGCGCCCGCTGGCGGCGTCTGCTGGCCGCCCAGGGTCCGGCGCGCGAGGCGCTGCTGCGCCCCAGCCGCGGCCGCACGCTGCACGGCGGCGTCGGCCAACTCCCCGGGCAGCGCACGGGTACGGGCCCGCTGGCCCGCGAGCAGGGTCCCTGCCCGGAGCCGGTGCGGGTGCTGCGCGGCGCCTTCGACCTGCAGTGGCTGATCCCGGACCACCGGCTCATCGACCAGGCGCGCCCGGAGTTGTGGCGGGTCGCCGACGAACACCAGGTGTACGCGGTGGAGTGGGGCTCGCCCGGTGCGGGCCCGGCGCTGGTGGCCTCCGCCGTGCTGCCCGACGGCCGCTCCCCCGCCGGGCGGCCGGGGCGCATCCGGCCGCTGTACCGGCGGCCCGGCGGGCGTGAGCCCAATGTGGCGCCGGGGCTGGCCGCGTACCTGGGGCGGCGGCTGGGGGTGGCGGTGGCGGCCGAGGACGTGCTGGCCTGGGCGCTGGCGGTGGGGCGGGCCGGCCCCCGGGGCTGCGAGGTGCCGCTGACCGCCGACGCGGGTGAGTGGGCGGCGGGGCTGGCGCGCGGTCGCCGGCTGCTGGAGCTTCAGCTGCGCGGCGCGCGGGGCACGGAGCGCCCCCGCCTCCCCGGTGGGCGGCGGCCGTACGTACGGGCGGCGATACCGGCCCGGCCGCGGGAGGCGGCCTACGACGCGGAGACGGAGGCCCTGCTGCTCGGCGAGGGGCGCATCTCCCCCGTCCCGCAGGCGGCTTGGGAGTACGAGGCGGGGGGCGCGCCCGTGCTCCGGGACTGGTGCGAGCGGCGCCTCGCGGCCGCCGAGCCGGGGTCGCTGGAGGCGGTGCGGCCCGGGGCGTGGCCGCAGGCGTGGACCTCGGAGCTGCTGGAGCTGGTCGCGGTGCTGGCGCTGTGCGCCGCGCTGCCCGCGCCCCCGGAGGTCGGAGTGCCGGTGACGGCGGCGCAGTTGCGGGCGGCGGGGGTGCTGCCGGCACCGGCGGCGGCCCGGCGCCCGGCCTCGGTGCTGGAGCACCGGGAGGAGGGGCCGGAGGGCCAGTTCGCCCTGCTCTGAACGGCCGTCGGCCCGCCGGCATCCGCTGGCGGGCCGACTCCCCCGCGTAAGACCGGCCGGCCTCAGTCCGTCCCCGCCTCCATCGCCGCGCGGTCCAGCATCAGCTCCTCCGACGGCGCCTCCCCGCGCGAGGCGATGGCCTCCGCGCCGCCGGTGTCCATCGCGCCGATCAGGCCCGTCGAGGCCGCCTGCGCGGCGCCGATCAGCGCCGGGTGGCCGGAGCCGACCATGCCCAGGCCCGCGTACTGCTCCAGGCGCGCCCGCGAGTCGGCGATGTCGAGGTTGCGCATCGTGAGCTGCCCGATCCGGTCCACCGGCCCGAACGCCGAGTCCTCGGTGCGCTCCATGGACAGCTTGTCCGGGTGGTAGCTGAGCGCCGGGCCGCTGGTGTCGAGCACCGAGTAGTCCTCGCCGCGCCGCAGCCGCACCGTCACCTCGCCGGTGATCGCCGCGCCGACCCAGCGCTGCAGCGACTCGCGGATCATCAGCGCCTGCGGGTCCAGCCAGCGGCCCTCGTAGAGCAGCCGGCCCAGCCGGCGGCCCTCGTTGTGGTAGGCGGCCACGGTGTCCTCGTTGTGGATGGCGTTGACCAGCCGCTCGTAGGCCAGGTGCAGCAGCGCCATCCCGGGCGCCTCGTAGATGCCGCGGCTCTTCGCCTCGATGATCCGGTTCTCGATCTGGTCGGACATGCCCAGACCGTGCCGGCCGCCGATCGCGTTGGCCTGTGCGACCAGGTCGACGGGGGTGTCGAAGGTGCGGCCGTTGATCGTCACCGGGCGGCCCTGGTCGAAGCCGATCACCACGTCCTCGGCGGTGATCTCCACCTCCGGGTCCCAGAAGCGCACGCCCATGATCGGGTCGACCGTCTCGATGCCCGTGTCGAGGTGCTCCAGGGTCTTGGCCTCGTGGGTGGCGCCCCAGATGTTGGCGTCGGTGGAGTACGCCTTCTCGGTGGAGTCCCGGTAGGGCAGCCCGTGCGCGAGCAGCCACTCCGACATCTCCTTGCGGCCGCCCAGCTCGGTGACGAAGTCCGCGTCCAGCCAGGGCTTGTAGATCCGCAGGTACGGATTGGCGAGCAGCCCGTAGCGGTAGAAGCGCTCGATGTCGTTGCCCTTGAAGGTGGAGCCGTCGCCCCAGATCTGCACCCCGTCCTCCAGCATCGCCCGCACCAGCAGCGTGCCGGTCACGGCCCGGCCCAGGGGGGTGGTGTTGAAGTACGGCCGGCCGCCCGACCTGATGTGGAAGGCGCCGCAGGCCAGTGCCGCCAGGCCCTCCTCGACCAGCGCGGCGCGGCAGTCGACCAGGCGCGCCAGCTCCGCGCCGTAGGCGCCGGCGCGGCTGGGGACGGAGGCGATGTCGGGCTCGTCGTACTGGCCGATGTCGGCGGTGTACGTGCAGGGCACGGCGCCCTTGTCGCGCATCCAGGCGACGGCGACGGAGGTGTCGAGGCCGCCGGAGAAGGCGATGCCGACGCGCTCGCCCTTGGGCAGGGAGGTGAGGACCTTGGACATGACACCATTATGCAGAAGCTTGCATTCTTATGCAATCCCAGGTGGGCGATACGTGCTCACGAGGGCGACGGGGAGGGGGACTCCGTTGTGCAGAGGGTGGTGAAGGAGACGCCGCTGGACGTCTCCTCGGGGCTCTTGACCTGTAGTGCGACCACGTCCTCGTAGGCGCCGCCCTCGGTGTACGCGGTGATGACGTGGTCGACCTGGATCGAGTATTGGCCGCTGGGGAAGTGCGCGTCCTTCCAGTCGGAGTCGCCCTTGCCGGTGCGGGTGACCCAGCGGTACGAGAGCTCGGCGGGCGCGCGGTTGACCTTGATGACGCCGTAGAAGGAGGGGGCGCTGCCCTCGGGGGGCGGGCAGGGGCCGGAGTAGTCGGCGCGGGCGGCGGAGACCGTCAGCGTGACGGCGAGCGCGGGGGGTGCGGGGGGCGACGCGGTGGTGGCCGACCTGGTGGTGGGTCCGTGCGTGGGCTTCTCCGTCGGCGCGTCCGTCGGCGTGTCCGTCGGGTCGCCGGTCCCGCCCGTGGTCTTGCCGCCGCCGTCGTCCGTACTGCCGCCGGAGGTCTGACCGCTGCTGCCGTTGCCGTCGCCGTCGCCCAGCAGGGCGTAGGCGAGGCCGCCCGCGCCGAGGGCGAGGGCGAGTACGCCGGCGGCCAGGACGGCTCCGGCGCGGCGGCCGCGACCCGCGGGCGCGCCCCCCGTACCGGGGTCGGTCGCGGGTCCGAAGCCCTGCGTGCCGCCGGACACCGCCCCGTGCGCCGCGTACGGCGGGCTGCCGCCGGACTGCTCGCCGACCGTCGTGGGGACGTAGCCGCCCGGTGGCAGGGGGCGGGTCCCGGTGGGGCGGCCGCCCGCGGCGACGAGGCGCAGATCGCGCTCGGCCTCCGCGGCGCCCATCCGCTCCGCCGGGTCCTTGCGCAGCAGCCCCTCGATGACACCGGCGAGGGCGCCCGCCCGGACCGGCGGGGGAAGCTCCTCGTCCACCACCGCGCGCAGGGTGGACAGCGCGGTGTCGCGGCGGAAGGGGGAGGCACCCTCGACGGCTGCGTAGAGCGTGACGCCCAGGGACCACAGGTCGGAGGGCGGGCCGGGGTTGCGGCCGAGGGCCCGCTCGGGGGCGAGGAACTCGGGCGAGCCGATCACCTCGCCGGTCATGGTGAGCGCCGAGCCGCCCTCGATCACCGCGATCCCGAAGTCGGTGAGGACGACCCGGCCGTCGTTGGCGAGCAGGATGTTGCCCGGTTTGACGTCGCGGTGCAGCACGCCCGCCTCGTGCGCGGCGCGCAGGGCGGCCAGCACCTCGGCGCCGATCCGCGCCGCGCGGGCGGGCGGCATCGGGCCCTCCCCCTCGGCGGCGGCCTCCAGCGCGTCGGCCAGGGAGACGCCGCGGACCAGTTCCATCACGATCCACGGGCGGCCGTCGTGGGTGGCCACGTCGTAGACGGTGACGACGTTGCGGTGGGAGACCCGGGCAGCCGCCCAACCCTCGCGCTCCAGCCGGGTGTAGAGGCGCTGGACCTCGGACTCGTCGAGTCCGCGCGGGGCGCGGACCTCCTTGACGGCGACCTCGCGCCCCAGCAGTTCGTCGCGTGCCAGCCAGACGACCCCCATGCCGCCCTGGCCGAGGGCGCCGAGGAGCCGGTAACGCCCCGCGATCAGAGGATCGTTGCCCGTGTCCCCGCTCATCCGTCCCCCCAAGCGCCGACGGTGCGATTCCCCTCAAAGGTAGCGCCGAACCCCGCCCTCCGGCTGCGCCTTGGACAGGTGCCGGCGCCGGCGGCGGGGACGCGCCCGCGCGCCGCCCCCTTCCGGTCAACTCCCCCCGACTCCCGGTCAATTGATGATCCTCCGTCAATTGCCTTGAATACCGGGTGAATCCGGTACTGGGGATGCGCGCGTGGCGCCGAGGGGCGGTAGGGTTACCCTGCCCGAGCCGGGTGCCCTCGTACGGGTGGGGAGTGTCATGGAACAGATAGCGATGCGGAGCAGGGCCCGAGTCCCTGCCATCGACTGCAACAACAGTGTGTCGAGAGCGCGGGTGGACCGCCATCTCGCCGTGCTGGCCGGGCCTCCCGTGCCCCTCGCCGAGTCACAGGGGGCGACGCTGCTGATGCAGGAACTGACGTCCCGTCGGCCCGAGCGCGCACAGCCGAGCCGGACGGCGCGGGTGTCCCTCTTCGCGCCGCTGAAGCGGCTGCGCCGCACGCTCTTCGGCAGCCGGCACCCCTGACCCGCGCGCCTTTCGGCGCCTCGGACGGATACGCCATACCCGGCAGTGGCGTATCCGTCCGCTTTTTTCGCGACTGACACATCGACAAAGCCAGTAAAGCCCGCACCGTCGGTTGTTGATGCCGTGTCGCTTTCCCTCTTTCTCCCCTCGCTCCCGCCCGGTCGGCCCGTACGGCCGGACGGGCGGTTTCGGCGACGCGCCGGCCGCCTGTCCGTGTCCCGGCGCCGCTGCGGCCCCGGCACGCTGTATCCCTGATCCCTGGCGGCTCCGGGCCAGGTACGGGGGTTCCGGCCCGGCGCCGCCTCAGGGGAGGTTTCCCCGGAGGGGACAATGGCCGGATGAGTCTGAGAATCCAGCTGGACGACGCCTCCCCCGACGCCCCGTTCGAGCAGGTGCGCGCCCAGATCGCCGAGGCGGCGCGGACCGGTGTCCTCCCCGCGGGCCACAAACTGCCGACCGTGCGGGGGCTGGCCGAGGAGCTGGCGCTGGCGGCGAACACGGTCGCCAAGGCGTACCGGGCCCTGGAGGCGGACGGGGTCGTCGAGACGCGGGGCCGCAACGGCACCTTCGTCGCGGCGGCCGGCGACGCGGCGGCCAGGGAGGCGGCAGCGGCGGCGCAGGCGTTCGCCCAGCGTGCCCGGCGGCTGGGACTGGCCGAGGAGGAGGCCCTGCGCGCCGCGCGGGAGGCGCTCCGGGCGGTGTACGGCCGGGAGGCCGCCGGCTGACGCGCGGGGGCGGAGCCCGCACCTCCCCCATCTCGATCCCCGCCAAGTCCCCCACCCCAGCCCCCACCGCGATAAGCGGATGCACTCCCTCTCCCCCGCCACGTATCGTCCCGCCCCATGCCGCTGATCATTCGTGACTTCCGCCCCGCCGACGCCGACGCCGTGCTGGAGGTGCGGCGGGCCGCCGTGCCCTTCCTCGTACAGACCCGGGAGGCGCTGATCGAGGCCGTCGCCCACGCCCCCGCCGCCCAGCGGGCGCGGCTGCTCGTCGCCGAACTCGACGGCGCGGTCGTGGGAGTGTGCCGGACCGGGCTGGAGCACGGGACCTCCGAGCCGGGCCACGCCTACGCCAACCCCCAGGTGCATCCCGAGCGCCGCGGCCGCGGAGTCGGCGGCGCGCTGCTGGCGGCGGCCGAGCGCCATGTGGGCGCCGTCGGCGCCGTACGGGTGCACAGCTGGGTGCTGGACGAGGAGGGCCCGCGCGCCTTCGCCGAGCACCGCGGCTACACCTCCTCGCGCGCCTCCCACATCCTGCGCCTGGACCTCGCGGAAGCCCCGCTCCCCCGCCTGCCCGAGCTGCCCGCCGGCACCGGGCTGCGGACGCTGGGGTCCCTGCGCGCAGAGCCCCGCCCGCTCTTCGCCCTGGAGTCCGAGGCCGTCCTGGACGAGCCCGGCGACGTCGTCACCGACACCCTGGACTTCGATACCTGGTTCGCCGACACCTTCGTCCACGGCGGCATCGACCAGGAGTTGAGCACCGTCGTCGTGGTGGACGGCATCCCGGCGGCGCACTCCTACGTGGAGACCGACGGCCGCGACCGGCTGGCCTCGCGCGGCACCGGCACCGGGCGCGCGCACCGGGGGCGCGGCCTGGCGAAACTGGCGAAGACCGACTCGCTGGGCCGGGCCCGCGCGGCGGGCTACACGGCCGCCTTCACGGGCAACGACGACACCAACGCCCCGATGCTGGCGATCAACAGGGGCCTGGGCTACGAGTACTTCACCGGCGAGCGGCGCTACGTCCGCGATCTGTGACATGCGCCCACCCTCGCAGGAGGGTCTGACAACGCAGCGTGACCGGCCGCCCGCACCGGCCGACAACGTCCGCGGGCAGGGCGGCCTCGACGTCCGCAGGCGTCCTTGACACATGCCCGCGGCCGCCAGCATCGTTGCGGCCAAGGACCGGGCAGGGTCCGGCGTTGACGGCGACCGCAACCCCCAGGCGGTGTGATGCGCTTTCGGATCCTCGGACGGCTGGACGTCTTCGACGGCAAGGGACGGGTGCAGATCGGCGCCGCCAAGCAGCGGGCGCTCCTGGCCCATCTGATCGTCTGCGCGGGCCGGTTCGTGCCCAGCGAGGCCCTGATCGCCGAGTTATGGGGCGAGCACGTCCCCGATTCGGCGCCCAAGTCCCTCCAGGTGTACGTCCACCGCCTGCGGCGCACCCTCGGCGCGGCGGGCGAGGGGCTGCGCACCAGGCCCGGCGGCTACGAGCTGGACGTGCCGCCGGGCGGCACCGACGCCGAGCGCTTCCGCGCGCTGGCCGACAGCGGGCGCGGCGCGCTGCGGGAGCGCCGCGGGGAGCGGGCCGTCGGCCTGCTCACCCAGGGCCTGGCCCTGTGGCGCGGCCCGGCGCTGTGCGACGTACCGCCGGGGCCGGTGGTGGCCGCGGAGGCGGCGCGGCTGGCGGAGTGCCGGCTGACGGCCTGGCAGGACCTCGCCGACGCCAAGCTGGCCGTCGGGCGCAGTGCCGAACTCGCCACGGAGCTGGGCGCCCTGGTGGCGGAGCACCCGCTGCACGAGGCGCTGTGGGCGCGGCTGATCCTGGCGCTGCACCACTGCGGCCGGCGCCCGGACGCACTGCAGGCGTACGTACGGGCGCGGCGCACCCTCGTCGCGGAGCTGGGCGTGGAGCCCGGCGAGGAGCTGCGGCGGGTGCACGCGGAGGTGCTGGGGGCGGCGCGCACCGGGCGCCGGCCTGCGCCGTGCCAGCTCCCCGCCGCCGTACCGGACTTCGTGGGCCGCCGCGAGCCACTCATCGAGGTGCAGCGGCTGCTGACGTCGGCCGGTGCGCGCGAAGGCGCCCCGCCGCCGCGGACGGTCGTGGTCACCGGGGTGGCGGGCGCCGGGAAGTCCGCCTTCGCCGTGCACGCGGCGCATCTGCTGCGCGGCGCCTTCCCCGACGGTCAGCTGCACCTCGACCTGCGGGCCGCGGACACGCTGCCCGCGGACCCGGGCGAGGCGCTGGGCTCCCTGCTGAAGTCCCTCGGCATGACGGGGGCGGCGATCCCGCGCTCCCCGGCGGAGCGCGCCCGCCGCTACCGCGCCGAACTCGCCGACCGCCGGACGCTGGTGCTGTTCGACAACGCGCAGGACGAGCGGCAGATCCGCCCGCTGCTGCCCGGTACGGGCGCCGGCGCGGCCCTCGTGACCAGCCGCGCCGCGCTCGCCGGCCTGGAGGGCGCGCTGCGGATCGACCTCGGACTGCTGGGCGAGGGCGAGGCGTTGGAGCTGCTGGCGCGGGTGGTGGGCGACGGGCGCACGCGCCGCGATCCGGCCAGCGCCGCGCGGATCGTGGGGCAGTGCGGCGGGCTGCCGCTCGCGCTGCGGATCGCGGGCGCCCGGCTGGCCACCCGCCCGCACCTGTCGCCGCAGCGGCTCGCGGACGCCCTGGCCGACGAGCGCCACCGGCTGGACGAGCTGGTCGCGGGCGACCTGGAGGTGCGGGCCAGCGTCTCGCTGAGCTACGAGGCCCTGGACCCCGAGGCGCGCCGGGCGCTGCGGCTGCTCGGCCTGCTCGACACGCCGGCCTTCCCCGGCTGGGTGGTGGCGGCGCTGCTCGATCTGCCGCGGGCGGAGCGCGCCTTGGACGTACTGGTGGACAACCACCTGGTGGAGGTCCGCCTGACGGACCTGACAGACCTGACGGACCGGACGGAGGGGCGCGCGGTCGGCGGCGAGCCGCGCTACCGGCTGCACGACCTGGTGCGCCTCTACGCCCGGGAGCGGGCCGCCGCCGAGGAGACGCCGGCCGGGGCGGGCGCCGCGCTGCGGCGGGTGTACGGGGCGTACCTGGAGCTGGCGCGGACGGCGGCGGCGCAGCTGGGCTCCGACTTCGCCCCGCCGGTCCCCACGCCGCCCGCGCCGTGGCCGCCCGCCGCCGCCGAGCGGGCGGCGGTGCGCGCCGCGCCGATGACGTGGCTGGAGGCGGAGCGTACGACGCTCTGCGCGCTCATCCGGCAGGCGGCCGGCGGCGGTCCGGGGCGCGGGGCCGGGCGTGGGAGCGGACCCGGCGGCGGCCTTGAGGCGGGGCTCGCCTGGCGGCTCGCGGCGGCGCTGCTGGGGTTCTTCGAGTCGGCGGCGCACTTCGACGACTGGCGCGACACGCACACCACCGCGCTCGCCGCGGCCCGCACCGCCGGCGACACGCTCGGCCTGGCGGTGCTCCATCGGGGCCTGGGCGAACTCGCCACCGTGCAGGACCACTACGCGGACGCGACGGCCTCCTTCCGCCGGGCGCTGGCGGCGTACGGACACCTGCCGGCCGCGGACAGCACCGACCCGGCCGGTAGCGGCGCACAGTCCGGGGAGGCGGCAGCGGCGGCCGGGCTCGGCGTCCTGCTGCGGCTGCGCGGGCAGTACGGGCCCGCGCTCTCCTGTCTGCGCCGCGCCGTCGCCGTCGCCGCGGCGGCAGACGGTGTACGGGCCGAGGTGTACGCCCGCTGCGGGCTCGGCGCGCTGCTGCTGGAGCGGGGCGAGGCGGCGCTGGCGCGCGCGGAGTTCGAACGGGCGCTGGCGCTCTCGCGTACGGACGGCCATCCGCACGGCATCGCCGCCGCCGAGCGCTACCTGGGCCTCGCCGCCCTCGCACAGGGGCGTCTGGACGCGGCCCGCGAGCGGATGACCCGCAGCAGGGCGCTGTTCGCCGCCCACGGCGACCGGGTCGGGGAGGTCCACGCCCTGCACTGGCTCGGCCACATCACCGACGCGGCGGGCGAGGCGGCGGTGGCGGAGCCGATGATCGAGGAGTCCCTCGCGGCGTACCGCCGCTTCGGTGAGCGCTTCGGTGAGGCCCTCGCCCTGCGCTCACGGGCCGACCTGCTGCTGCACACCGGCCGCGGGGACGAGGCGCTGGCGGCGGTGGAGCAGTCGCTCGCCGTCTGGAGCCGGCTGGAGAGCCCGTACTGGACCTCGCGCACCTACGACCTGCTGGCGCGGGTGCACGGGGCGGCGGGCGGTCTGCGCAGCGGACCCGCCGCCGACCGCGCCGCCCGCCGCGCCGCCGCCCTGCGGGCCCGCGCCGGCCTGCCGGCCGGGCTGGCCGCCGTGCGCACACCGCAGGGGCGCCCGCTGGGCGGGCATCTGCTCCCGGCGGGGGCGCCGCTCAGGCGTACAGTCCGCGCAGCCGTACCGACAGGCAGGTGACGCAGCCCTCCAGCTTCTCGAACTCGCTGATGTCGACCTCCACCGGCGTGTAGCCCAGCGCGGCGAGGAGGCGCGCGCTGCGCGGGGCGCCGGCGGCCATCAGCAGCGCGCCGCCGCCCAGGTCCACGACGTGGGCGCCGCTCTCCTCGGGGACCGGCAGGAAGCGCGGGAAGAGGGAGCTGTCGTCGACCAGCGGCGGGTGGCCGATCACCGTGCCGTCGGGCAGCGCGGTGACGGCGGACTTCAGGTGCAGCACCTTGGTGACGGGCACCGCCACCACCCGCGCCCCCAGCGGCTCGAAGGCGGAGCGCAGTTGGGCCACGCCCGCTCCGTTCGTACGGCCGCCGCAGCCGACGTAGACCGTGTCGCCGGTCTTCAGTACGTCGCCGCCGTCCAGCGTGCCGGGCCCGCGCACCCGGTTGACCGAGCAGCCGAGCGCGGTGACGGCCTCCTCGACGGCGGCCGTCTCCGGCTTGCGGGAGTCGGCGCCCGGCCGGGAGATCAGGGCGACGTTGCGGAACATCACCACCGTGTCCTCGACGAACACCCCGTCCGGGCAGTCGTCGGCCGGCGCCACCTCCCGCGTCCGCCAGCCGTGCGCCTCCAGCACGCCGACGTAGTCCTCCCACTGGCGCAGGGCGAGCGCCGCGTCGACGGGGCGGCGCTCGATATGGGTGACCAGGCCCTCCGCGAGTCGCGGGGAGGGGCGGCGGACGAGGGCGGTGCGACTGGGGCTGATCGGACTGCTGGTCGTCGTCATGACCGGGATCCCATCACACCGCTCAGTGGGAGTGCTCGCCGTGGTCCTCCGGCGGCGCCTCGGAGGGGTTTTCGCCGGGGGCTTCGTCCGCAATCGCCGCCCCCGTACCGGCGTTGACGGTGAAGGCGGCCGTGCGCACCCGGTCGCCGTGCTTGAAGTCCAGGTACAGCCGGTACGCCCCCGGGCTCGGCGCGGTCGCGGCGAAGGAGACGTCCGGCCCCGGCTCGGTGGCGCCGTCGCCCGGCGCGCCCTCGGGGTGGACGTGCAGGTAGGCGAGGTCGCCGGCGCGCAGGGCGACGAGGTGCCCGTACGCCCCGAGGTAGGGCTGCAGGTCGGTGACCGGGCGGCCGTCCTTCTCGACGTGGAACTTCAACTCCCGCCCGGCGCCGGGTACGAGGGCGCCGTCGAGGCGGACGGTGTAGCCGTCCACTGCGGCGGTGCGGCCCGGCGCGGGCAGTTCGGCGGGGTTGTAGGCGCCGGCCACCGCCAGGTCGGCGCCGAGGGTGAGCGCCTTGGCGCCCTTCGCGGCGGGCTTGAAGTCAGCGAAGACCCGGTAGTCGCCGGCCCTGGGCAGCTCGACCGCGACGCTCCAGGTGCCGTCGGCCGCCCGGACGGGGTGCACATGGCGATAGGTCGACAAGTCGTGGGAGGCGAGGATGAGATGCAGCTCCTTCTCGTGCTCGCGCTCGTACGCCGTGACGGGGCGCCCCTTCGCGTCGAGGATGGTGAAACGCAGCTCGCCGGGCGTGTCCGCCCGCAGGCGCCTGGTCTCCAGGTCGAGCGTGTAGCCCGCCTCGGAGACCTGCAGCCCGCCTGCGGCCTGCGCCGCCGACTGCCCGTGGCCGCCGTGGCCCTCCGTGTCCGAGTCCTGTTCGGACTCCGCGCGGGCGTGTGCGCCGTGGGCGGGCGGCTCGGCCCGCGCGCTGTCCGGGCCGATCGCGCCGCCCAGTCCGTAGGCGCCGGCGAAGACCACGGCGAGTCCGCCGGCGAAGACCCCTGCCTTGAGTGCGGTGTTCATGACCTCTCTCCTCTCGACACCTCAGAGCATACCCCCAGGGGGTATGAAGTCAAGCCGGTTCACCCCTCGCCACCGATCGCTCCACACCCCCTTCCGTATGATGAGCGAGTCTCGATCTGACTTTCGAAAGCCGGAGGCGCACCCGTGGAAACGGCCGAATTCACCGAGGTCACCAGCGAGAACGAGCTGCGCGCGCTGATGGGCACCCCCATGCCGCAGGCCGTTTCCAAGGAGCGGGCCGCCCTGCACGCCCTGGACCGCGAATGGCTGGCGAGATCCCCGCTGCTGTTCATGTCGACCTCGAACGCGGACGGCAGCTGCGACGTCTCCCCCAAGGGCGACCCGGCCGGTTTCACCGTCGTCCTGGACGACCGCACCATCGCCATCCCCGAACGCCCGGGCAACCGCCGCCTGGACGGCTACCGCAACATCCTGTCCAACCCGCACGTCGGGCTGCTCTACCTGCTGCCCGGCCGCTCCGACGCCCTGCGGATCAACGGCCGCGCGCGCATCGTCCGCGAGGCGCCGTTCTTCGAGGAGATGACGGTCAAGGGGCACCGGCCCCAACTGGCGCTGGTGGTCGGGATCGAGCAGGTCTTCCACCACTGCCCGAAGGCGTTCCTGCGCTCGGGCACCTGGCAGCCGGAGACCTGGGACCCGGAGGCGCTGCCCGGCCGCGCGAGGATCGCCAAGCTGCTGGAGGCACCGGAGCGCTCCCTGGAGGAGCTGGAGGAGTACTACGGGCCGAAGTACGCCGAGCGGCTCTACGGCTGAGCGGCGCTACGGCCGAGCGGTCCCACCGGCCGAGCGGCCCGGCGGGCGGGCGCACGCGGGTCAACCGGCCCGCTCCAGCTCCGCGATGACCTCGCGCAGCCACTCCCGCTCCTCGCGCCCCGCGGCCCTGGCCACCCGCAGCATGCCGCGCCGGAAGGGGTCCGCGACGTCCTCCACGCGCACCGGGCGGCCCTTGTCGTAGAAGAAACTGGTCGGCTCCTCCAGGAGGTCCAGCCGGCGCCGCAGTACGGCGGCCTGCGCCGCCGGGTCCTGGAGGTGGCGCAGGAAGGCCAGCAGGACGTTGAAGCGCTGCGTGTCGCTGATCTCCACGGACTTGGGCGCGCGCAGGCGCTCGCGCAGCGCGGCGCGGCCCTTGTCCATGAGTGACAGCGTCCGCCGGGGGGCCGCCCCGGCTCCCGGCTCCGTGTACTCCGCGAGCAGCCCGGCGGCGATCAGTCGGTTGATCGCCGGGTAGAGCGATCCGTCGCTGACCGGGCGCACATGGCCGCTCAGGCCCCGGATGCGCTCCTTGAGCTCGTACCCGTGCAGCGGCTCCTCGTAGAGGAAGCCGAGGATCGCCAGCTCCAGCATCTGTCCACAGCCCCTTGCGTGTGCGCGGTTCGGCATGCCATCGTACCTCGCATCGATATACCTCGAATCGATGCATTGGGTATCGGGGCTTCGCGGTCGGGGCTTCGAAGGGATGAAGGGGGAGGTTCATGCATGACGCGGTGGTGACGTCGGACGGGGACCGGATCCGCTGGGTGGAGCTGGCCGGCAGCGAGCCGGCGAGGGTCTATCTGCACGGGCTGGGGGCGAGTTCGCCGGTGTACTTCGCGGCGGCCGCCGCCCATCCGCTGCTGGCGGGGCGCCGGTCGCTCCTGGTCGACCTGCTGGGCTTCGGGGTCAGCGACCGGCCGCCGGGTTTCGACTACGGCCTCGAATCGCACGCGGACGCGGTCGCCGCCGCGCTGCGGGCGGCGGGGGTCGCGGGCGCGGAGGTGATCGGGCACAGCATGGGCGGCTCGGTGGCGGTCGTGCTGGCGGCGCGGCATCCGGAGCTGGTCTCCCGGCTGCTGGTGGTCGACGGCAATCTGGACGCGCAGGCACCGGCGCGCGGGGCGGCGGGCAGCCGGGGCATCGCGGCGTATTCGGAGGACGAGTTCGTGCACGGGGGCGGCTGGGAGGCGACGGCGACGTCGGTGGGCGCCGCCTGGTGGGCGACGATGCGGCTGAGCGGCCGCAAGGCGCTGCACCGCAGCTCGGTGCGGCTGTGCCGGGGTACGGCTCCGTCGGTGCGGGAACTGCTGCGCGGCCTGTCCGTCCCGCGCACGTTCATATGGCCGGCCTCGGACGGGGAGTTGCGGGGCGCCGGTGAACTGGCGGCTTCCGGCGTGCGGTTGGCGCCGCTCGCGGACTGCGGGCACAACGTCATGCTGGACGCGCCCGACGCCTTCGCGCAGTCGGCGGCGCAGGCGCTGGGGTAGCGACGGGCCACCGCCGCTGGGCGGTGGCCCGTCGCTCCTCGTGGGGGTTCGGCGCGCCCGGCGCGCTCAGGGCTCAGGCCGCCACCTCCCGCCCTTCCCGCTCGGCGCCCTTCGCGGGGCCATCGGCGGTCGCCGCGACCCGGCCGCCCCGGCTCCCGCGGTCCATCAGCAGCGCCGTGAGCAGCGCACCGGCCCCCGCGATCCCCGCCGCGCCGGCGAAGGCCGCACTGAAGCCGTTCGTCAGCGCCGGCAGGTCGCCCAGCCGGCCCGCGCCCTGCGAGGCGGCCACGGCGGTCAGGGCGGCGAGGCCGAGCGCGGAGCCGACCTGGTAGGTGGTGCTGACGATCCCGGAGGCCAGACCGGCCTGCTCCTGCGGGGCGTTGGCCATCGCGGACATCAGGCCGGGGATGTAGGCCAGGCTCATCCCGACCGCCGCGACCAGCGACGCCGGCAGGACGTCGACCAGGAAGCTGCCCGCCGGCTCCACCGCCGACAGCCACAGCAGTCCGGCCGCCAGCGTCAGCAGTCCGCCGACCAGCAGCTTCTTCGCTCCGAAGCGGCCCAGCAGTCGCGCGGTGACGGTCGTCATGAAGACCATCAGCAGCAGCGTCATCGGCAGCAGGGCGGCGCCGCTGGCGAAGGCGCCGTAGTCCAGGACCTGCTGGAGGTAGAGGTTGAGGAAGTACCACATGGGCACCCAGGCGGCGCCCAGCAGCGCCATCGCCACGTTGGCGGGGGCGAGCCCCGGCGTGCGCCAGATGCCCAGCGGCATCAGCGGGGCGCGGACGGTGCGCTGGAGGGCGAGGAAGAGCGCCAGCAGCGCGGCGGCACCGGCGAGTTGCAGCACCGTGGCGGTCGAGCCCCAGCCCGCCTCGGGGGCCCGGACGACGGCGAAGACCGCGAGGGCCAGACCGGCGGTGACCGCCGCGGCACCGAGGACGTCGATCGCACCGCGGCGGGAGCCGACCTCGGGGAGCAGCTTCGTGGCGGCCAGGGTCGCCAGACCGATCGGGACGTAGATGACGAACACCCAGGGCCAGCTCAGCCATTCGGTGAAGACCCCGCCGAGGAAGACCCCGGCCGTGCCGCCGACCGGGGCGGCGGCGCCGTACAGCGCGAGTGCCTTGCCGAGTTCCTTCGGGTCGTGGCTGAAGAGGACCATCAGCAGGGTCATCGCGGCCGGGGCGATCAGGGCGGCGCCCACGCCCTGGACCGCGCGGCCGGCGATCTCCACCCAGGCGGTGTGCGCGGCGGCGGCGACCACCGAGCCGGCGATCAGGACCGCCCAGCCGGCGGTGAAGACCCGCCGGGCGCCAAGGAGGTCGGAGAGCCGGCCGCCGAGGAGGAGCAGGCCGCCGAAGGCCACCACGTACGCGTTGAAGACCCATTGCAGGTCGCCCTGCGAGAAGCCGAGGTCGCGCTGCATCTCGGGCAGTGCGACGCCGATGATCGAGGTGTCCATGATGACCATGAACTGGGCTGCGGCCAAGACGGCCAGCGCCCACCAGCGGTGTGGGTTGATGGTTGGCATGACGGTTTCCCTCCCGTACCTGCGATACCCACCGGGGGTATCTGCGAAAGCAGGTATAGCATACCCCCGGGGGGTATTCAACGGGCAGGAGTGAACGGGGAGTTCACCTGACCGCGGCGCCGCGGGCCCCGGCCCTTCGCCTCGCCGGACACGCCGAGGGGGGCTCCGGGTGCCCGGAGCCCCCCTCGGCAGGCTTGCGTCAGTCGAAGTTCAGGCCGCCCGTGCGGGTGCGCTTGAGCTCGAAGAAGTAGGGGTAGCCCGCCAGCTCCCGGGCGGCGTCGAAGATGCGGACCGCCTGCTCGCCACGGGGAATCGCGGTGAGCACCGGGCCGAAGAAGGCCACACCGTCGATGTGGATCGTGGGGGTGCCCACCTCCTCGCCGACCGGGGCCATGCCCCGGTGGTGGCTCTTGCGCAGCGCCTCGTCATAGGCGTCGGTCTCCGCCGCCGCCGCGAGTCCGGCGGGGAGGCCGATCTCCGCGAGCGCCTCGTCGATGACGGCCGGCAGGTCCTTGCGGCCCTCGTTGTGGATCCGGGTGCCGAGCGCCGTGTACAGATCGCGGAGCACCTCGTCACCGTGCTCCTGCGCCGCGGCGATGGCGACCCGGACGGGCCCCCACGCGGCGTCCAGCAGGGTGCGGTACTCCTCGGGAAGGTCACGCCCCTCGTTCAGCACGGACAGACTCATCACGTCGAAGTGGAGGTCGATGTCACGCTCCTTCTCGACCTCCAGGATCCAGCGCGAGGTGATCCAGGCGAAGGGGCAGACCGGGTCGAAGTAGAAGTCGACCCGGGGCTTGCTGGTCTCGGATGCTGCCGTCATCAGCTCGTCTCCATCGGGGTGGTCGAGGTGGATATGGGGCCGGCCGGCCGTCGGCCGGGGCGCAGAAGCAGACACTCTGCCGAACGCCCTCACCCGCCCACCCCCTGCAACAACACAAGGCCGCCGGCCCATTCCACCCCGACGCCCCTCCCTCCGGACGGGTTCGCTTCGAGGTGGACGACGCCGGCCGGCTCGACACTGTCGCCTCCGGCGGCAGGACTGGGTCACCGCCGCTCTCGCGTTGAACGACGTTCCCGAACTGGACTCCGTGCTCGCCTCGATCCGCCGGGGGGCGGTTGGTGTTCACCGTGCCGCACCCGCGTTTCAAGGCACCGCCCTCCTCGGCCGCCTCCGTCGGCGCGCTGGTCCGCCACCGCTTCATCCTTGAGGTGGTCGCCGAGCCCGAGCCGGGCAGGGGGTCTCGTCGAGGAGGAGCCCCGGCGGGCCGCGCCGCCGCCGTTTCTCGTCGTACAGGCCGCAAGCGGCGGGAGTTGGCGGTCCACCCCGCCGACGCGCCGCGTCACTCCGCGCGCGGAGGTTCAGGGCGTTCTTCGGGGGTGTCCGCGCTGCGGATCTCCGGGACCATGCCCTCCAGTTCGGGGATGAGCTCCGCCACGCCGGGCAGCGCTTCCTGGCTCGGCGGCGGCTCCGCCGGGCGGTCGGAGCGCGGAGCGGCAGGCACGCCCGGAGCGCCCGGAGCGGCCGGCGCGCGCTCCAGGAAGCGCAGGAGCTCCACCGGGATCGGCAGGACCAGCGTGGAGTTCTTCTCCGCCGCCACCGCCATCACCGTCTGCAGCAGCCGCAGTTGGAGCGCGGAGGGGGTGTCCTCCATCTGCTGCGCCGCCTGCGCCAGCTTCTTCGACGCCTGCAGCTCCGCGTCCGCGTTGATGACCCGGGCCCGGCGCTCGCGGTCCGCCTCGGCCTGGCGGGCCATGGAGCGCTTCATCGTCTCCGGCAGCGAGACGTCCTTGATCTCCACCCGGTCGATCGTCACGCCCCACTCCACCGCGGGGCTGTCGATCATCAACTCCAGCCCCTGGTTGAGCTTCTCCCGGTTCGAGAGTAGATCGTCCAGCTCGCTCTTGCCGATGATCGAGCGCAGCGAGGTCTGCGCCATCTGGGCGACCGCGAAGCGGTAGTCCTCCACCCGCACGACCGCCTCCGCGGGGTCCACGACCCGGAAGTAGACGACCGCGTCCACCCGCACCGTGACGTTGTCGCGGGTGATGCCCTCCTGGGCCGGGACCGGCAGCGTGACGATCTGCATGTTGACCTTGCGCATCCGGTCGACGGCGGGAATGACCAGCGTGAGCCCGGGCGGCTTGACCTGGGGCCGCAGCCGGCCGAGCCGCAGCACCACCCCGCGTTCGTACTGCTTGACCACGCGGACTGCCGCTATCACGTAGACCACGCCGAGGACGGCGAGCGCCACTCCCGCGGCCACCAGGGCTTCGAACATCATCGCTCCCCTGTGGGCTGGTACCCCTCCCTCCAGGGTAACGCCGCCACCACGCCCCGTGCAGGGCCGCGGCGAGCCCCCCGCCCGGTGCTCCGGGCGGGGGGCTCGCCGCCGCCGTCAGTACACGCTCACGCCGTACGCGGAGAGCGCCTCCTTCACCGGCTGGAAGAAGGTAGTACCGCCCGAGCTGCAGTTGCCGCTGCCGCCGGAGGTGAGGCCGAGGGCCGTCGAGCCGGCGAAGAGGGAGCCGCCGGAGTCGCCGGGCTCGGCGCACACGGTGGTGCGGATCATGCCGTAGACCACGTCGCCGTTGCCGTAGTTGACGGAGTAGTTCAGACCCGTCACCGAGCCGCTGTGCACACCGGTGGTGGAGCCGCTGCGCTTGACGGCCTGGCCCACGTAGGCGTCGCCGGCGCCGGCGATGTCCTGCGAGGTGCCGTTGTAGAGGTTCACCGTGCCGGGGTGGGTCAGCGAGGCGTTGTCGTAGCGGATGAGGCCGTAGTCGTTGGTGGGGAAGCTGGAGCCCACCGTCGGGCCGATGAGGGTGGTGTTGCTGGAGTTGGTGTACCAGTTGCCGCCGCCCTCCGTGCAGTGGCCGGCGGTCAGCACGTAGTACGTACCCGCGCTGTTGCGGACGTTGAAGCCCACCGAGCAGCGCCCGCCACCGGAGTAGATCGCCTGGCCGCCGTTGAGGTACTTGGTCAGCTTGCCCTTGAGGCGGTCCACCCGGACGGCGTCGGTCCCCGCCGCCTTCTTGAGCTGGGCCACCTGGCCCGCGGTGACCCGCTGGTCGACGGCCACCACCAGGGTGCCGGTCGCCGTGTCCACGCTCCACGCGGAGCCGGCCACGTCGGCCGCGCGCACCGCGGCACCGGCCTTGGCCAAGGTGGTGGCGTCGGCCCGCGGGGCAGGGTCCGCGTTGCCGGCCATGGCCGTCGGGACGGCCGCGACCGAGGCGAGCAGGGCGGCGGAGGCCACGGCGGCCAGCCGGAACCGCCGCGGGATGGAGCGATGGGGGGTAGGAAGCTTGATGCTCACTTAGCTCCTCCGAGAGGGTTGGGTACCCGGGTTGGCCGGGTACGTGAGACGCAGCAGCAGCACAGTTTTGCCGTGCCCCTGACAAGCGCTGCCACGAGTATTCGGATGTTCACCCGCAAGCGCAAGGGTGCCTTCCACTTCCGCGGGCCGAGCGGGTACGGAGCACCCCGTCCCGACACCGCCCGCCGACCGGGTAGCCATCCCGGTCGGCGGGCGGTACCGAGGACCGGCGTCAGTAGATCGTGACCTTGTACTTGTTCACGGCCTCGCGCACCGGCTGGTAGAACGTGGTGCCCCCCACCTGGCAGTTGCCACTGCCGCCGGAGGTCAGGCCCAGCGCCTTGGTGCCGTCGTAGAGTGCGCCACCCGAATCGCCGGACTCCGCGCAGACGTTGGTCTGGATCAGGCCGCGCACCGTCTCACCGCTCGAGTAGTGGACCGTCGTGTTGAGCGCGGTGACGGTGCCGGTGTGCGTACCGGTGGTCGAGCCGCGGCGGGTGACGGACTCGCCGACGAAGGGTTCGGCGACGGTGAAGCCGCCGGGGTGGCTCACCGAGGCGTTGTCGTAGCGCACGAGCGCGTAGTCGTTGCCCGGGAAGCTGGCGTTGACGGTGGGGCCGACCAGCGTGCTCTGCCCGCCGTCGGCGTACCAGGTCCCCACCACGCCGCCGCAGTGGCCCGCGGTCAGGAAGTAGTACACGCCGCCCTTGACGACGTTGAAGCCGAGCGAGCAGCGGTAGCCGCCGCCGTAGATGGCGTCCCCGGCCGACAGCAGCGGCTTGAAGACGCCGGCCGCCCGCTCGATGGTGACCGAATCGCCGTACTTCGCGGTCGCGTTGCGCAGTTTGGCGAGCCCGGCCGCGGAGACCGTGGCGTCCGCGGTGACCTTCAGCCGGCCCTTGGCGTCCTTGCCCCAGGCCGTGCCGCCGACCTTCGCGGCGTCCACCGCCGCGGCGGCGTCCGCGAGGCCGCCGGACCCGGCGGGGGCGGCCTGTGCCGCGGGCAGTGCGACGGTTCCCGCGGTGAGCAGTGCGGATACGAGCGCGGTGGCGAGGGTGATGCGCTTGAGCCTCAACTCGGTCTCCTCAGAACGACGATGGGACAGGAACACCGCCCTGATGGGCGTGGCCCTGACAAATACTCAGGCGAGTATCACCTTCCGTCGCAGGCTCCACAAGGCCACCTGACAATCTGTCGCACAGAGGTAACACCAGCCGCGGGCACGGGCGGACGTCCCGGCACACCGCCAGGACCGCGGCCACCAGGACCGCGGCCCCCGTCAGCAGTCGCAGCCGCAGCCGTCGCAGCAGCAGCCGCAGCCGTCCCCGCCGCAGCAGTCACCGCACCCGCAGTCGCAGCCGTCGCCGTACTTGGAGCACGCCCCCTCACGCCGCTGCCCGGTCCACGGATCCTCGAACTCGGAGGCGCAGCACACCTGGCACGTACAGAGCAGTCCGGCGAAGACCAGGCAGCCCGCCAGCGCCCCGCGGCGCCGCGGCGGCCCGGGCGGCGGCAGGCCGGGCCCCTGGGGCGGGGCGCTGTACGGGTTCCCCCCGGGCGGCGGCCCGTACGCCCCGACCGGCCCCGCGTGCCCGCACGAGGCCCCGAAGACCCGCGTCACCGAGTACGGCAGCTCGTGCACCAGCAGCCGGTGCGCCAGCACGGCGGCCTCGGACCGCGGGCCGGAGCCGAACTCCACCTCCCGCAGCGCCAGTCGGATCCCGTGCACCGCGTCGTCGCAGAGCCGGCGGACCTCCGCGAGGTCCGCGCCCGTGGCGGCGACGGGGTTCCACGCGCCGGCGGCGGCGTCGGTGCCCAAGTCCTCCACGGCGTCGAGGAGATGGGCCAGCCGGCCGAAGAGCCGTCCCGCCTCGGCGAGCGCCGCCGCGTTGCCGGGACGCCCCGCGAGCACCGCGGTGTGGGCGAAGGCGGCGGCCGTGGCGGTCTCGGTGGGCTCCGTCACGGCGAGCAGCGGCGTACCGCGGCCGGCGAGCCGCTCCACCCCGGGCTGGCGCGCCACCGCGTCGAGCAGCACCCCGGCGTCGAAGCCCAGTTCGCCGCCCGCGCGCGTCCCGCCCCGGCTCCAGGCCCCGGCCACCCGGCCGGCCAGCGCCGCGACCCGCGGGCGGGCCAGCAGCCCGTCGCCGTCGGCGACATGGTCGCGGACCTTGGCGGAGGCGAGCACCAGCGAGACGGCCGCCGCGAGCCGCGCGCCCTCCCCGTTCGCCACCGAGGCGGTACGCATCCCGCGCAGCGGACACGGCCCCGCGCGGCGGCGCTCCACGCCCTCCGACGGGAGCTGAGCATCCGTCAGAACGCTGATGACCAGTCCGTCATAATTGGTCGCGACACGCGCGAACTGTCCATGATCACCGCGCAACGCCAGGCAGAGGCCGCACAGATGGGCCAGCCACGAGGCGTGCAACTGCTCCGAAAGCCGGTGTCTGCACGGCCTTACGATTCCGAACACAGGCCCCCCGCCGGTTCAAATCCGCTAGTAACTTCACCCGTTCGTCCCACACTCACCCGGATGGCCCACGATAGAGTATGCGACACACCGTCAGTGGCCTTGATCAGCAAGAACTCTGACCCGCGGGTGCCCGTTCTGCACCAGCTGTGTCACGAATCGCCCGCGAGGTAACAATACGATTGACGCATCATCTGCATCATGGATGACCATAGGTGCGCGGACGGAAAGTCAGCCCCGGAGAGAGGAGGCGTCCATGGGAACGGTGCGCAGGGCGAGCGCTTGGCTCGGACTCGTCGACGACGGTGACGACGAGCGGTACTACGACGACGACTACGCGGAGGCGACGGAGCAGCCGACCGTGCCCCCCTCCCGCCCCGCCACCTGGGTCACGGACCCCCGGGTGCGCGTGGTCTCCGAGACGGCGGAGCAGCAGGGCCACCGGATCGCGACGATCACGCCCGACGGGTTCCGCGACGCGCGCGGGATCGGCGAGCTGTTCCGCGAGGGCGTCCCGGTCATCGTGAACCTGACGGGGATGGACCCCGCCGACGCCAAGCGCGTCGTGGACTTCGCGGCGGGTCTGACCTTCGGCCTGCGCGGCACCATCGAGCGTGTCGCCACCCGGGTCTTCCTGCTGACCCCGGCCACGTACGAGGTCGTTCCCGGCGAGTCGGCGCGCGACGGCTCGGGCGGCTTCTTCAACCAGAACTGATCCGCGGGGCCCCTCACCCGGGCCCCGCGGACCTTCCGCTCGTACGGCGCCTTCCCCCGTGTCCCCCGTATCCGCGCCGAAGCCTCAGCCCCGGAAGGCGTCCAGTCCGGTGAGCGCCTTGCCGAGCACCAGCTGGTGCATCTCCACGGTGCCCTCGTAGGTGAGGACGGACTCCAGGTTCGTGGCGTGCCGCATCACCGGGTACTCCAGCGAGATCCCGTTGGCGCCGAGGATGGTGCGCGCGGTCCGGCAGATCTCGATCGCCTCGCGTACGTTGTTGAGCTTGCCGAAGCTCACCTGCTCCGGCCGCAGCCGCCCGGCGTCCATCCGCACCCCCAGGTGGTGGGCGAGCAGAATGCCCTTGTGCAGTTCCACCGCCTTGTCGGCGAGTTTGGCCTGGGTCAGCTGGAAGCCGCCGATGGGCCGGTCGAACTGCTCGCGGGTCTTCGCGTACTCCAGCGCCGCCTCGAAGGAGGCGCGCGCCGCTCCCATCGCACCCCAGACGATCCCGTAGCGGGCGTGGGTCAGGCAGCTGAGCGGTCCCTTCAGCCCGGTGGCCCCGGGCAGCACCGCGTCGGCGGGCAGCCGGACCTCGTCGAGCACCAGCTCACTGGTGACGGAGGCGCGCAGCGACCACTTGTGCTTGATCAGCGGTGCGGAGAAGCCGGGGCTGCCGGTCGGGACGGCGAAGCCGCGGATGCCCTCGTCCGTCTGCGCCCAGACCACCGCGACGCCGGCGACCGAGCCGTTGGTGATCCACATCTTGCGCCCGCTGAGCACCCAGTCCGAGCCGTCGCGCTTGGCGTGGGTGCGCATCCCGGCCGGGTCGGAGCCGTGGTCGGGCTCGGTCAGGCCGAAGCAGCCGATGATCTCGCCGGCCGCCATCCCGGGCAGCCAGCGCTGCTTCTGCTCCTCGGAGCCGAAGCGGTGGATGGCGTACATCGCCAGCGAGCCCTGGACGGAGACGAGCGAGCGGATGCCCGAGTCGGCGGCCTCCAGCTCCAGGCAGGCCAGCCCGTACTGCACGGCCGAGGAGCCCGCGCAGCCGTAGCCCTCCAGCGGCATCCCCAGCGCGCCGAGCGCGCCCAGCTCGCGGGCCAGCTCCCGTACGGGCACCTCGCCGCGCTCGTACCAGTCGGCGATCTCCGGCAGTACGCGCCGGGCCGACCAGTCGCGCACGGTGTCGCGGACCGCCAGGTCCTCCGGGTCGAGGAGGTCGTCAATCCCGAGCGGATCGCCGGGGTCGAACGGCGGCAAGGGGCGTGCGGACCTGCTGGGCTGGCTGGACTGGCTGGACATGGCGGGCGTCCTCCGGGAAGCGGTCGCGGCTCGGCTGCTGCGAGGGCGACGCTACTTCCGGGTAATCGCCGGCGTCCAGGCGATCCCCGCCACACTCCGCCGTCCTCGGCAGCCGCAGCGCGGCCAGCGCGCCCAGCAGGAGCAGTCCGGCGCTCACCGCCAGCGTGACGTGCATGCCGTGCACGAAGGCGTCGCGGGCGGCGCGGCGCAGCGCCTCGCCGCGGGGGCCGCCCAGTTCGGCGGCGACCTCGTAGGCCTCGCCGAGCGAGTTCCCGGCGGCGCGTCCCGAGGCGGCGGGGACGCCGGGGACGTCGGCGACGCCGGGGCGGTAGACGGCGTTCATCACGCTGCCCAGCAGGGCGATGCCGATGCCGGCGCCGAGCTGGTAGGAGGTCTCGCCGATCGCGGAGGCGCCGCCGGACTGCTCGGCGGGGGCTTCGCTGAGCATCGACTCGTACGACCCGAAGAGCGTCATCTCCAGTCCGAAGCCGAGCAGCACGAAGCCGGCGGTCAGTACCACCGGCTCGTCGCGCTGCTCCATCGAGACCAGGACGAGGACGGCGGCCGCGGTCAGTACGAAGCCCAGGGCGACCATGGCGCGCGGTCCGAAGCGGTGCAGCATGCGCGCGCCCAGCAGCCCGGAGGCGATGGCGGCGAAGGTCAGCGGGATGAGCCGCACGCCCGCCTCCAGCGGGGTGAAGCCGAGGACGAGCTGCAGGTACTGCACGGCGATCAGCTGCAGCCCCACCAGGGCGAGCATCGCCAACACGATGCAGCCCACCGCGGTACCGAAGGCCCGCCGCCGGACCACGCGGAAGTCGACGAGCGGGGCGGGTCGGCGCCGCTGGCGCCGTACGAAGAGCGTCATCAGTACGCAGCCGGCGACGGCCGACAGCAGGGTGGCGGGGTGCAGCGCCGACTCCCCCGCACCGATCTGCTTCACCGCGTAGACCAGGCCGAAGAGGCCCAGGGCCGCCATCAGCGCGCCCAGTACGTCCCACGGGCCCGCGCCGCGCTCACTGGACTCCGGGAGCAGCCAGCGCCCGACGGGCACCGCGATGATCATCAGCGGGATGTTGACGAGGAAGACGGAGCCCCACCAGAAGTGCTCGACCAGGAAGCCGCCCAGCAGCGGGCCGATCGCGGCGCCGGCGGCGGCGGTGGCGCTCCAGATGCCGATGGCCAGCGCTCTCTCGCGCCGGTCGGGGAAGACGTGCCGGAGTATGGAGAGCGTAGCCGGCATGATCATCGCGCCGCCGACGCCGAGCAGCGCGCGGGCCGCGATCAGCACGTGCGGGTCGCGGGCGGCGGCGGCGAGGGCGGAGGCCACACCGAAGAGGGCGTAGCCGAGCAGCAGCACCCGGCGGCGGCCGATCCGGTCGCCCAGGGTGCCGAAGAGGATGAGGAGGGAGGCGGCGACCAGGGGGTAGGCGTCGACTATCCACAGCAGCGCGGTGGCGCTCGGCCGCAGGTCCTCGGTGAGGGAGGGCACCGCCACGTGCAGCACGGTGGCGTCCAGGGCGACGAGCAGCAGGCTGGAGCAGAGCACGACCAGGATGGTCCAGCGCCCGGCGCCCCCGCCGGCGGCAGGCCCGCGCCTCGCAGGCACCCGCCCCGGCTGACGCACGGCCGTGGTCGTCCCTGCCATCTACGATCCTCCAGCGAACCGGTGAGCACTGCTCTTCGCGAGAGCCTTCGCGAGAGGTCAGAGTACGCGAGAGCCAACGATCGCCGCGGGGTCCGGTCGGAGTTGAGGCGAACGTCCCACCATCATGACGGTGGGTAGGGACCCGGTCACCGCGCACCCGGCGGAGGCGACATGATCACCCCGCGCTCCCGGTCCCCGACGTCGGCAAACACCACGCGGCCTCCCGGCGAATCCGCGATTAACGCCGGAGGAGCCGGAAAGCAGAATGTGCGATGAATCCTTTACGCATTCTCCAGAACGACCGGAACAAGGTCCCCGATCGAGCGGGACGGAAGTCCCGAATGAGACCGACCCCACATCACATCGGCATTACAAGTCCGCCGCGTGTGCCAATCGGACCCGCGCCGACCTGTAGCGTCGAAACCGTGCATACCAGAGACAAGCCCACGGCAGTGGAGGAGCGGACCGCCCACACGGCGCGCCAGCCGCTCCCCCCGCGCATGACGCGCGCCCGGCTGTGGCTCTTCGGATCGACCGCGGCGGTCTACGCGGCGATCGTGATCGGCGTGCTCACCACCTCCTGGCTGGTGCGGCTGGACTGGCAGTTGATGCTCTTCAGCCCGTACAAGCAGTGGCCCGGGGTGCACGCCTTCCTCGACTACTTCGTGGTGCTCGGCCAGCGCGGCCCCACCGCCCTGGCCGTGCTGTGCTGGCTGGGCTACTGCGCCTGGCGCGGGCGCACGCTGCGGCCGGTGCTGGTGCTCGGCGCGGCGCTGCTGCTGCTGAACATCACCGTCGGCGCGGCGAAGTTGGGCATGGGCCGCCTGGGGCCCCACTACGCGACCGAGATCGGCTCGAACGAGATGTGGCTCGGCGGGGATATATTTCCCTCCGGTCACACCGCGAACGCCGTGGTCACCTGGGGTGTGCTGGCCTACATGGCGACCACTCCGCTGGCCCGTCGCGTGGCCTCGGTGATATCGGCCGTCGTCTCGCTCGGCGTCGGCCTGACGACGGTCTACCTGGGCACGCACTGGATCAGCGACGTACTGCTGGGCTGGGCCGCCGGGCTGCTGGTGCTGCTCGCCCTGCCGTGGTTCGAGCCATGGACGGCCCGCGCCGAGGCCGCCGCGCGGGCGCTGGCCCGGCGACTGCGGCAGCCGCGCACGGCGCCGGCGCCGCTCGCACAACCGGTGGCGGCACGGGTCGCGATCATCTCCCAGCGGGCCGGCGCGGCCCTGGCCCCGCACGGTTTCGGCGACGCGGTGCCGGAGATGGCGGGCGTACTGGGCACAGCCGCCCGCCCGGCGGCACCGGTGCCGCCGGCCCACGGCCGCGAGGGCGCCGAGGGCTGGCCGCACCACCCGGCGCGCCCGCACACCACCCGGCACGAGCGCACACCGGTCACCCCTGCGGGCAGTCGGCGTCCGCCGGTCGGAGACCGCGCGCCGCGTGCCCAGACCCGTACGACGAGCGGTCCCTCCTAGCGGGTGCGAGGCGGGCCCACCGGGCAGCGAGACCCCGGCACCCCCCAAGGGGGTGGCGGGGTCTCAGCCTTTCCAGGAGCGCTTCACCCTGCCGTCCTCGGCCTCGAAGTTGAGCCGGCCGGCCCGGTACTCCATGGTGATCACCGCTCCCGGCGGCAGGGTGCGGACCTGGGGCCAGCCGCGCTCGCGGGCGCGCTGCTCGGCCGTGTGGACGGGGAGGCCGAGGTAGGCCCCGAGGTCGTCGCGGGGTTCTGCTGGGACGTTCGGTAGCGGTGCCATGCACCCACGCTAGTCCCCCGGCCCGCGCCCCGGCAGCCGCCGTGCGGTCATACCTTCATCCCGCCCCGGTCCGCACGAGGTCACGCTTGGGTCACAACTTCCCCGGCCGCATTGACGTGCTTCCGCATGGATCACCCCAGGAATTCGAGAGCCTTTCCGAGCAGCCCCGACTCGCGACTCCCATTCACGCGGGAGCAGTCCGGCGTTCATGGAGGAAACCCCTCCTATTTCCGGTGCGGGCATCCGGTTGCAGGTTTTTCCAATTCCCCGACGGATGGCGTCGTATAAACAATCCGCGACCGGGGCGCCTCCCCACGGCCCCTTACAGGATCCTTACAATTACCGCACAATTGAACGGGAACTACGCCCGGAGAGCGATCTCGCACGCCTTCCCCGCGCCGGCCGCCGGCCACCCGCCCGTCGGGCGGCGGACACGGGAGCGGCGCGGGCGGAGAGGGCGAAGAACGTCGCTCCGCGGCGACAGTTGGCAAAGCGTGAGCGATTCCGTCCGCTATCCGACAGGGCCTGCACGGCGGGGTTGTCAATCGCCGCACCGGGCGTGACCCCCGGCTCGGATCGCCCGTTGGGGATGTGGACCGACCCCAACTTCGAGGAGCAACCCGTGTCTCGCATGCTCGACGTGAGCGAGGACGTACGCGCCGAGATCGGCGACGAAGAAGCGATGCGGCTGCTGGCCGGCGACGGCGCACCCGGTACGTACGACTGCACTTCCTGCCGCACCCCCGGCGACAGCGGGCAGGAGCGGACCTCGACGGTGCTGTTCGTCGGCGAGGAGACGGCGGTGCTGGCCTTCGCCCACGCCAGCTGCGTGCCCTCCCAGGTGGTGCCGGTCTCGGAGGAGCAGCTGCAGGGCGCCGTGGCCTCCATCACCGCGGTCGAGGGCGACCCGGAGCCCCAGGAGCCGCCCCTGGCCGAGCTGCCCCGCCAGGCGGTGCTGGGGGTGACCTGCGGGCTGGTGCTCTGCGGCCAGGAGCTGAAGGCGGCGCTGGTGGTGGAGCCGACGGGGCCGATCTCACGGCCCGGCGACCCGGGTCCGGGCGACGACTTCCTGCCGCTGCTGATCGAGCAGGGCTTCCTGCCCGTGATGGACGTGGACAGCCCGCCCGCCGGGATTCCGGGCTGGTCGGTGCTGCTGGTCGGCGGGCGGCTGCACGCCGTGATGCAGCCGGGGCCGGTCGGCGGCCAGCCGACGGCCTGGTGGCAGGCGCACCAGCCGCTGCAGGTGACCGACGGCTGGCGGCAGACGGCCGCGCAGTCGCAGCAGGTGCTGGTCCTGGCGGCCCCGGTGGGGACGGTGGGCCGGCAGCCCCGCGAGGACCTGCTGCGCGAGGCGCTGGAGCTGGCGGCGGCCCGCGGGCTGCTGGTGGGCGCCGCGATGCCCCTGACGGGGACCTGAGAGTCACACGTTCGGTGCCGCCGCACCCGCATCCCCCGGGCCCGTGGCGTCGTTGCTGGGATGTGCACTTCTCGTATCCCCAACGGCCGATCCCCGCGATGCGCCCGTCCCACGAGTCCGATGACCTGGCAAGCGATACGCCGATCTACGACGAGTTGTGCGCCGAGTACCGCAGGCTGTTCAGGGCGCTGCCCGGGGACCGCGCCGGCGAGGAGCGGCTGCGCTTCGACAGCCTCGCGGCCCTGACCTTCGGCCGCCGGGGCCGCCGGCACGCCGGGGGGCGTGAGCTGGAGCGGTGAGCGCGCGCCTCGCACAGCGCCCGCACAGGGGTGGGGGCCGGTACACCGCGGTGTACCGGCCCCCACCCCTGTGCGCTATTTCTTGTTGCGCCCGCGCTTCTCCCGCACGCGTACCGAGATCTGGATCGGCGAGCCGTCGAAGCCGAACTCCTCGCGCAGCCGCCGCTCGATGAAGCGCCGGTAGCCGGCCTCGATGAAGCCCGAGGCGAAGAGCACGAACCGCGGCGGCTTGGTGCCCGCCTGGGTGCCGAAGAGGATGCGCGGCTGCTTGCCGCCGCGCACCGGGTGCGGGTGGGCGGCGACCAGCTCGCCCAGGAAGGCGTTCAGCCGGCCCGTCGGCACCCGCCGCTCCCAGGACTCCAGCGCCGTCTCGATGGCCGGCACCAGCTTCTCCATGTGCCGCCCGGTGCGCGCCGAGACGTTGACCCGGGGCGCCCACTGCAGCTGCACCAGGTCCCGCTCGATCTCCCGCTCCAGGTAGAAGCGCCGCTCGTCGTCGAGCTGGTCCCACTTGTTGTACGCGATGACCAGCGCCCGCCCGGCCTCCACGGCCATGGTCAGGATGCGGGTGTCCTGGACGGAGATCGGCTCGGTGACGTCGATCAGCACGACCGCGCACTCGGCCTTCTCCACCGCGGCGGCGGTCCGCAGGGAGGCGTAGTAGTCGGCGCCCTCCTGCAGGTGCACCTTCTTGCGGATGCCGGCGGTGTCGACGAACTTCCAGGTCTTGCCGCCCAGGTCGATCAGCTCGTCCACCGGGTCGCGGGTGGTGCCGGCCATCTCGTTGACGACGACCCGCTCCTCGCCGGCGACCTTGTTCAGCATCGACGACTTGCCGACGTTGGGGCGGCCGATCAGCGCGATACGGCGCGGGCCTCCGACGGCGTCGCCGAAGGTCTGCGCGGGTGCCTCGGGCAGTACGTCCAGCACGGCGTCGAGCATGTCGCCCGTACCGCGTCCGTGCAGGGAGGAGACGGCGTACGGCTCGCCCAGGCCCAGGCTCCACAGCATGGCGGCGTCCGCCTCGCCGGAGGCGCCGTCGACCTTGTTGGCGCACAGCACGACGGGCTTGCCGGCCCGGCGCAGCAGCTTCACCACGGCCTCGTCGGTGTCGGTGGCGCCGACCTTGGAGTCCACCACGAAGATCACCGCGTCGGCGGCCTCGATGGCGAACTCCGCCTGCGCGGCCACCGAGGCGTCGATGCCCAGGACGTCCTGCTCCCAGCCGCCGGTGTCGACGACCTTGAAGCGGCGCCCGGCCCAGTGCGCCTCGTAGGTGACACGGTCGCGGGTGACGCCCGGCTTGTCCTCGACGACGGCCTCGCGGCGGCCGATGATCCGGTTCACCAGGGTCGACTTGCCGACGTTGGGGCGGCCGACGACGGCGACGACGGGCAGCGGGCCGTGGCCGGCCGCGGCCAGCTCCCCGTCGATCTCCTCGGCGGAGAAGCCCTCCTGCGCGGCGAGCTCCATGAACTCCGCGTACTCGTCGCCCGAGAGCTCGCCGTGCTCCTCGCCGGCCGGCCTCACCTGTCCGGATGCGTGCTCGCTGGTCATGAGGTCTTCGTCTCCGTCACGTCGTGTACGCCCCCGTCCCCGGCGGGGGACGGCGGCGAAGTCCTGGGTTGTCGAGTTGTGGCGGCTGCACGGTGTGCAGCACCCAGTGTGGTCTATCGGCCGGTGGTGCGCCTGGCGGCGGCCAGATGGGCGGTGAGCCGCTCCTGGATCCGTACGGTCGCCTCGTCCAGCGCCGCCCGGGTGCGCCGCCCGCTGCCGTCGCCCGCCTGGAAGGGGTCGCCGAAGACGAGGTCCACGCGGGAGCGCAGCGGCGGCAGGGCCGGTATGAGCCGTCCCCGGCGCTCCGTGCTGCCCAGCACCACGACCGGGACGATGGGCGCCCCGGAGCGTAGCGCGAAGTACGCCAGGCCGCCGCGGATCGAGGCGAAGTCGCCGTCGCCCCGGCTGCCCTCGGGGAAGATGCCCAGCACGCCGCCGCCTGTGAGTACGCCCAGTGCCCTGGTCACGGCGGTGCGGTCGGCGACGGTGCGGTCCACCTCCAGCTGGCCGATGGCGCGCAGGAAGCTGCCGAGCGGGCCGACGTACGCCTCCTTCTTGATCAGGAAGTGCACGGGCCGCGGGGCGGTGCCCATCAGCATCGGGCCGTCGATGTTGTGCGTGTGGTTGACCGCCAGGATGACCGGTCCGGTGGCGGGCATCCGCCAGGCGCCGAGCACCCGGGGCCGCCACAGTCCGCGCATCAGGCCCACGCCGATGCGCCGCCCGACGGCGGCACCGCGCGCGGAGGGCGCTTCGGTGCCGGTCGGGACGAAGGCGGTGGCGGGGGTCGGCCGGGTCACCGGCTCCGCTTCTCCTCGATCAGGGTGACGACGCACTCGATGACCTGCTCGAGGGTCAGCTCGGTGGTGTCGACCTCTATCGCGTCGCCGGCCTTGGCCAGCGGGGAGGTCTTGCGGCCGGAGTCGGCGGCGTCGCGCCTGGCCAGCGCCTGGCGGGTGGCGGCGAGGCTCTGCGCGTCGCGGCCGCCCTGCTCGCCGGAGCGGCGGGCGGCGCGGGCCTCCTCGGAGGCGGTGAGGAAGATCTTGGCGTCGGCGTCGGGAAGGACGGTGGTGCCGATGTCCCGACCCTCCACGACGATGCCGCCCTGCGCCTGGCGGGCGATCTCGCGCTGCAGTGCGGTGATCCGGGCACGCACCTCGGGTACGGCGCTGACGGCGCTGACGGCGGAGGTGACCTCCTGGCCGCGGATGGGCGCGGAGACGTCCTGGCCGTCGACGGTGATGGCCGGCGCGGCCGGGTCGGTGCCCGAGACGATCTCGGGGCGGCCGGCGGCGGCGGCGATGGCGGCCGGGTCGGTGAGGTCGATCCCGTTGTGGAGCATCCACCAGGTGATCGCCCGGTACTGGGCACCCGTGTCGAGGTAGCGCAGGCCGAGCTTGGCCGCGACAGCCTTGGAGGTGCTCGACTTGCCCGTGCCGGAGGGGCCGTCGATTCCGACGATCATGAAGGGGACCTTTCTCGAACACGGGCGCTCTTGCCTGAACAGCCTACTGGCTGGCAGAGGCCCCCTTCGCCCGGGTCGGCGCCGGACGGAGGCGAGGTTCAACACACCGGCGGGCGGCGCACGTTGGCACCCGGGCCGCCGGGAAGCCGGGCGGTCTCACTGCCGCAGCGCCCAGCCCCGCTCCCGCAGCGCGGCCGCCAGCACGGGCGCCGACTGCGGCAGGACTGCCAGCGTGATGCGCCCGGCCTGCTGCCCGGTGGCGTGCTCGATGCGCACGTCCTCGATGTTGACGCCCGCGGCTCCGGCGTCCGCGAAGATCCGCGCCAGCTCCCCGGGCGTATCGCTGATGAGCACGGTGACCGGCTCGTACGGGGCGGGGGCGGCGCCGTGCTTGCCGGGCACCCGCTCGCGTCCGGCGTTGCCGCGCCGCAGCACGGCCTCGATCCCGGCGGCGCCCGCCCGGCGCTTGTCCTCGTCCGCGGCCTGCAGCGAGCGCAGGGCCCGTACCGTCTCGTCCAGGTCGGTCGCCAGCTCCGCCAGTACGTCGGCCACCGGGCCGGGGTTGGCGGCCAGGATGTCGATCCACATCGCGGGGTCGGAGGCGGCGATGCGCGTCACGTCGCGGATGCCCTGGCCGCAGAGCCGCACGGCCGTCTCGTCGGCCTCCTCCAGCCGGGCCGCGACCATGCTGGAGACGAGCTGCGGGGTGTGCGAGACGAGCGCGACGGCCCGGTCGTGGGCGTCGGCGTCCATCACCACCGGCACGGCGCCGCAGAGGGCGACCAGCTCCAGCGCCAGGTTCAGCACCCCGGTCTCGGTGGCGGGCGTGGGGCTGAGCACCCAGGGGCGGCCCTCGAAGAGGTCGGCGGCGCCGGCCAGGGGGCCGCTGCGCTCGCTGCCGGCCATGGGGTGCGTACCGATGTAGGAGGCCAGCTCGCAGCCCGCGCCCTCCAGCTCGCGCCGCGGTCCGCCCTTGACGCTCGCCACGTCGAGGTAGCCGCGCGCCAGTCCGGCCGCCTGCGCCTCGGCGAGGGTACGGGCCACGTGGGCGGGCGGTACGGCGACGACGCACAGGTCCACCGGCCCGGCGGGCTCCCGGTCGGTCCCGGCGCCGAGCGCCGCGGCCGTACGGGCCCGGGAGGCGTCCTCGTCGCGCAGATGGACGGTCACACCCCGGCCGCTGAGCGCGAGCGCGGCGGAGGTGCCGATCAGTCCGGTGCCGATGACGAGTGCGGTTCTCACACCGGCCAGGGTAGTGAGCCCGGCGGCCGGCCGCCGCGCCGCCCGGTCCGTGAGACGCGGTGTCCGCCGCTCGGACGCCGGCCCTTTGCCGCGCTGCCTGTCACGCGGCGCCTGTCACGCGGCCCGGCGGTCGCCGCCGTTCCGCGCGCGCCAGGCGACCGTCTCGAAGTCGGCGGGCACGCCGTGGGGCGTCGCCTCGTCGACGACCTCGGGCAGCCGGCCCGCCAGCTCGTTGAGCGCCTGGTCGTCGGTGAGGCCGTTCAGCTCGGCGGCCTCGTGGACGGCGTCCCCGGGCAGGGCGAGGGCCAGCTGCTCGGCCGTGACGGGGAGGTTCTCCGTACCGGCCCCGATCCAGGACCAGGCGGCCTGCTGGAGCGCCGGATCGGCCTCGGCGCCGACGAGCAGGTCGAAGACCCGGCCCAGGGCGCTGCCCGCCTCCTCCTGGCCGCCGTCGTGGCCGCCCAGGACGTCGAGGGTCGATTCGAGGACGTCCTCGTGCTCCCCGACCAGCCGCAGCCCGATCCCCGCCGGGGTGCCCGCCGCGGCGGGGGTGAAGCCGATCAGCTCGCCGGCGCTCGCGGCGCCGGAGGCGCTGCCGTCGTCGAGGATCGCGCCGAGGAGGCCGCTGAGAGAAGTTCCGTACATGTCGTCCCCTTCCCGGGCCGAAGCCGGAGCGGCGCTCGGGACGGCACTCGGGCCCGGCAGAACTCCGGCCCGTCAAATCTGCCCCCGAACGGGGCTCCCCGCGAGTCGATCAAGGACCCGGCGCGGACCGCGCGCCCCCGCACCGGGCGCGATAGCGCGGTGGAACGCGGTAGAAAGAGAACATGATCTACCACGTGGTCCCGCTGGACGACTGGCTGCAGGCCCCGGACCGCCCCTTCGCGCCGTCCTCGCTGGCGGCGGAGGGCTTCGTGCACTGCTCCCCCGACGAGGCGAGCGCGCTGGCCGTGGCCGACGCGCGCTTCCGAGAGGCGGTGGGCCCGCTGATGGTGCTGCTGATCGACGAGGGCGAGCTGACGGCCCGGCTGGCCTGGGAGGCGGGCTCGGACGGCCGCAGGTACCCGCACGTCTACGGGCGGATCAACCGCGCCGCGGTGACCGGGATGCTGGAGGTGGAGCGCGACGCGCAGGGCCGAGCCCGCTCCCTGGGGGTGTGGTCCTGAGACCCGGGAAAGGCAGCCGGGGCGCGGGGTGGCCCCCCGCGCCCCGGCCACTGCGCCAACCGGCCTGACTACAGGCCGACTTCCTTCATCAGCATGCCGACCTCACTGTTGGTCAGCCGCCGCAGCCAGCCGGACTTCTGGTCGCCCAGCGCGATCGGGCCGAAGCGGACCCGCACCAGCTTGTCGACCGGGTAGCCGGCCTCCGCCAGCATCCGCCGCACGATGTGCTTGCGGCCCTCGTGCAGGGTGACCTCGACCAGGTAGTTCTTGCCGGTCTGCTGGACGACGCGGAAGTGGTCCGCGCGGGCGTAGCCGTCGTCCAGCCGGATGCCGTCCTTGAGCTGCTTGCCCAGATCGCGCGGCAGCGGGCCGGTGATGGCGGCGAGGTAGGTCTTCTGCACGCCGTAGCGCGGATGGGTGAGCCGGTGGGCCAGCTCGCCGTGGTTGGTGAGCAGGATGAGGCCCTCGGTCTCCGTGTCGAGCCGACCCACGTGGAACAGGCGCGTCTCACGGTTGTTGACGTAGTCGCCGAGGCACTGGCGGCCCTCCGGGTCCTCCATCGAGGAGACCACGCCGGCGGGCTTGTTGAGGGCGAAGAAGAGGTACGACTGGGTGGCGACGGTCAGTCCGTCGACCTTGATCTCGTCGTGCTGCGGGTCGACGCGCAGCCCCTGCTCCAGGACGATCTGGCCGTTGACCTCGACGCGGGCCTGCTGGATCAGCTCCTCGCAGGCGCGCCGCGAGCCCATGCCGGCCCGGGCGAGGACCTTCTGCAGCCGCTCGCCCTCGGGCTCCTCGAAGGTCTTGGGGGTCTTGATCGAGGGCTTGTCGTGGCGTGCGCGGTTGCGCTCCTCGATCTGCGCGTCCAGCTCGCGCGGGCGGGCGGCGCCGGGACGGCCGCGCTGCCCCTTGGCCGGGCCCTTGGCGGGGCCGGGGCCACGGCTGCCGCCCTGGCCCTTGCCGCCCCTGCCGCCCTTGCCGCCCTGCGGGCTCTCACCCTGGGGGATGCCGCTCTTCTCGTACCGTCGCTCCTCGGGCCGCGGCGTGCCCGACCGCTGCTGCCTGTCGTCGCGCTGGTTGCCCGAGCCCCGGCTGTTGCCCCGGGACCCGCCGCTACCGCTGTTCCTGCTGCCGCCGCTGCTTCGCATCAAACGTCCGTATGTCAGTCAGTGTCGCTGTGGTCGTCCACATCGAACGACGGCACGCCCTCCTGGGACTCCCCCTCGACCGCGTCCGCCTCGGGCAGGAAGGGGGCGAGCTCGGGGAGTTCGTCCAGGCCGCGCAGGCCCATCCGTTCCAGGAAGTAGTTCGTCGTCCTGTACAGGATCGCACCTGTTTCGGGTTCCGTCCCCGCTTCCCCGATCAGCCCGCGCTGCAGCAGGGTCCGCATCACGCCGTCGCAGTTGACGCCGCGCACGGCCGAGACGCGCGATCTGCTGACCGGCTGGCGGTACGCCACAACGGCCAGGGTCTCCAGGGCCGCCTGGGTGAGACGGGCCTGCTGACCGTCCAGTACGAACCCCTCGACGGCCGGTGCGAACCGCGCCCGCGTGTAGAGGCGCCAGCCTCCGGCGACCAGCCGCAGGTCGAAGCCGCGTCCCTGCGCGGTGTACTCGTCCGCCAGCTCCGCCAGCGTCTCGCCGACCTCCCGGGGCCCGCGCTGGAGCACCTTGGCCAGGTGCTCGGCGGTGGCGGGCTCGTCCACCACCATCAGCACCGCCTCCAGCGCGGGTTTGAGCGGCAGCCGGGCGACGGCCGACTCCTCTGCCCCCTCCGCCGCTGCCGTCTCCTGCGTCTCCTCGCCGACCGTCACGTGGCCTTCTTCCCCTCCTCCGGCGCCACCGCCGGAACGTCGAACTCATCGGTGACCAGCGGCTCCTCGCCGGCCTCTCCCGTCCAGCGCACCATCAGCTCCCCCAGCGCCTCCTCCTGGTCCAGGACGACGGCGCGCTCGCGGTACAGCTCCAGCAGCGACAGGAAGCGCGCCACCACGGTGAGGGTGTCGGGCGCGTCCCCGACCAGCTCCCGGAAGCTGGCGCTGCCGACCTCCCGCAGCAGTCCGATCACCACGGCGGCCTGCTCGCGCACGCTCACCAGGGGTGCGTGGATGTGCTCCACGTACACCTGCGGCACGGGCTTGGGCTGCATCGCCTTCACGGCCAGTTTCGCGAAGCCCTCGGCGCCGATGCTGATGACGACCTCGGGGAGCAGCTCGGCGTGCTGCGGCTCCAGCCCCACGGTGCGCGGGTAGAGCAGCGCCTCGGCCGCGAGCCGCTCCTCGAAGATCGCCGCGATCTTCTTGAACGCCCGGTACTGCAGCAGCCGCGCGAAGAGCAGGTCGCGCGCCTCCAGCAGCGCCAGGTCCGCCTCGTCCTCCACCTCGGCGGCGGGCAGCAGCCGGGCGGCCTTCAGGTCCAGCAGGGTGGCGGCGACGACCAGGAACTCGGTGGTCTGGTCGAGGTCCCAGTCGGGTCCCATGGCGCGGATGTGCGCCATGAACTCGTCGGTGACCTTGGAGAGGGCCACCTCGGTGACGTCCAGCTTGTGCTTGGAGATCAGCTGGAGCAGCAGGTCGAAGGGGCCCTCGAAGTTGGCCAGCCGCACGGTGAAGCGCCCGTCACCGGCGGGAGCGGGCCCGGGCTCGGACACGGGCGACGGGTCGGGGAGCGGAGGCGGCGCGGGGGGCGTCGGGACGGGATCGGGCTCGGGGGCCGGGCGGGGCGGGTCCGGCACCGGCTCGGGCACCGGCTCCGGTACGGGCAGGGGCGGCGGCGGGGGCGGCTCCGGAACGGGCGACGGAACGGGCTCGGGCGCCGTCTCCACGGCGGACCCACGCGTGCGCACGCCGGCGCCGGGCCCGCGCCCCAGCGCCCGCCGCCCGTCCCTACGCTGCTCATCCGGCCTGTTCATCGCTGGGCAGCGTATCGCCTGCGCCTTCCGGCGACGCCTGGCACCTCGACGGCGCGGGCAGGAAGACCCGGCCGGAGGAGACCTGCCCCCAACAGGGCCTATCGGCCCCGCAGCCGCCGCACCAGGATGCTCGCCTCACCGCGTGACTCAAGGTCCGCCAGCACCACGGCGACGGCCTCGCGGACGATGCGGCCCCGGTCGACCGCGAGTCCGTGCTCCCCGCGCAGCGCCAGCCGCGCCTGCTCGAGGTCCATCAGCTCCTCGGCGGAGACGTACACGGTGATCTTCTCGTCGTGCCGCTCGCGCCCCGAGGGACGCCGACCGCGCCCGCCGCGCCGGCGGGCCTGCCCCGCCCCGCCCCGCGCCTCCGCGGGCGGCTGCGAGCGCTGGGCCGGGGGCTGCGCCCGCTCGGCCGACTGCGAGCGCCGTCCGGAGTGCTCGGGCTCGTCGGAGCCCCCCGCCGCTTCGGAGGACGGGCCCTGCCCGTCCTCCGTACCCCCCTTGGCCGTGCGCGATCCCGAAGCCGCGCCCGGGCCGGAGCCCGGACGGGAGCCAGAACCGGAGGCGGAGCCCGCGCCCGGCGAGGACGACTGCAGCGCCGATCCCCCCGTCGTACGGAACAGCTCATCCGCCCCCGGCAGACTCACTCGGCGTGACACCGGGCGAGCACCTCCCTGGCGAGCTGGCGGTACGCGGCGGCGCCGACGGAGTTGGAGGCGTAGGAGGTGATGGGCTCACCGGCGACGGTGGTCTCCGGGAAGCGCACCGTGCGCCCGATCACCGTGTGGTAGACGTGCTCGTCGAAGGCCTCGACCACGCGGGCGAGCACCTCGCGCGAGTGCACCGTGCGCGAGTCGTACATGGTCGCGAGGATGCCGTCGAGCTCCAGGTCGGGGTTGAGCCGCTCCTGGACCTTCTCGATCGTCTCGGTCAGCAGCGCCACTCCGCGCAGGGCGAAGAACTCGCACTCCAGCGGCACGATGACCTTGTGCGCGGCGGTCAGGGCGTTGACCGTCAGCAGGCCCAGCGAGGGCTGGCAGTCGATGACGATGTAGTCGTACTCGGCCATCAGCGGCTTGAGCGCCCGCTGCAGGGTCTGCTCGCGCGCGACCTCGCTGACGAGCTGCACCTCGGCGGCCGAGAGGTCGATGTTGGAGGGCAGCAGGTCCATGTTCGGCACGGCCGTCTTCAGCAGCACCTCGTCCGCCGACATGCCCCGCTCCATGAGCAGGTTGTAGACGGTCAGGTCCAGCTCCATCGGGTTGACGCCCAGGCCCACCGAGAGCGCGCCCTGCGGGTCGAAGTCGACCAGCAGCACCCGGCGCCCGTACTCGGCGAGCGCGGCGCCGAGGTTGATGGTGGAGGTCGTCTTGCCGACGCCGCCCTTCTGGTTGCACATCGCGATGATCGTGGCCGGACCGTGGTCGGTGACGGGCCCGGGGATCGGGAAGTACGGCAGCGGGCGCCCCGTGGGGCCGATGCGCTCGCGGCGCTGGCGCGCGGCGTCCGGGGCGAGCGTGGCCGCGTACTCCGGATCGGGCTCGTAGTCGGCGTCCGGGTCGTAGAAGTGACCTTCGGACAGATCGTCGTAGTCGGCGAGTCGAGTGGGATCGTCCCCGCCGCTCTGGCCGCCTGCCATGGCGTTCACGTGATGATCGTTCCTGCTGGTGGTGGTGTAGCCCTGGTGCGGGGCGAAGGCGTGGACGGCGACGGAGCCGACAGGAAGCCCGACTCGCGGGGAATCCCCCGGGGGGGCCTCCGAAAGAACGTGGCCCCGCACAGGCGCCCCTGGTCGAACACCCCCGGGAGTAAATGTCGACTCATTCACAAGTCGTCCTACCTCCTTGGGTGACCAGGAAACTTTATCGATACGTCAGCGTGGCATCTTGCCGACGATTGGCGACTCTATGGCGTGTCAGGGGGTCGCAGCAACACAATCGGCCGTACCCGGCACGATGTGTCGGTCTCCGAACAGACTTGTGCGCGACTTTCCGCAACTGCCCCGACGGCTCCGCGACTACGGACGCCACCGGCCGAACCCCAGGTGGCAAGGTTCGGCCGGTGGTCGGTAGTTGGCCGGTCGGCGTCTTGCGCGAACGGCGCCGACCGCACGTGGGAGGTCAGCCCAGCACGCGGCTCAGTTCGGCGACCGGAAGGCCGTGCGCCTCGGCCACGGGACCGTAAACCACCTGTCCTTCATGGGTGTTGAGGCCCTTGGCGAGCGCCTCGTCGCGGCGCAGCGCCTCCTGCCAGCCGAGGTTCGCGAGCTTCACGACGTAGGGCAGCGTGGCGTTGGTGAGGGCGTGGGTGGAGGTGTTGGGCACCGCGCCCGGCATGTTCGCCACGCAGTAGAAGACCGAGTCGTGGACGTCGAAGACCGGGTCGGCGTGGGTGGTCGCGCGCGAGTCCTCGAAGCAGCCACCCTGATCGATCGCAATGTCGACAAGTACACTTCCGGGCTTCATCCGGGCGACCAGCTCGTTGGTGACCAGCTTCGGCGCCTTGGCACCGGGGATCAGCACGGCGCCGATCACGAGGTCGGCCTCGACGACGGCCTTCTCGAGGTTGTACGCGTTGGACATCACGGTGCGCACCTTGGTGCCGAAGATCTTGTCGGCCTCGCGCAGCTTGCGGATGTCCATGTCCAGCAGCGTGACGTGGAAGCCCATGCCGATGGCGATCTGCACGGCGGACCAGCCGGAGACACCGCCGCCGATGACGACGGCCTCGGCGGGGGCGACGCCCGGCACGCCGCCGGGCAGCACGCCCCGGCCGCCCTGGGAGCGCATCAGGTGGTACGCGCCGACCTGCGGGGCGAGCCGGCCGGCCACCTCGGACATCGGGGCGAGCAGCGGCAGCTGGCGGTCGGCGGTCTCGACCGTCTCGTAGGCGATGGCCGTGGTGCCGGACTCCAGCAGCGCGTCGGTGCACTCGCGGGAGGCGGCCAGGTGCAGGTAGGTGAAGAGGACCTGGTCCTTGCGCAGGCGGTGGTACTCCTCCGCGATCGGCTCCTTGACCTTCAGCAGCAGGTCGGCGGTCTCCCAGACCTCGTCGGCCGTCTTCAGGATCGAGGCACCGGCGGCGGTGTACTCCTCGTCGGGGATGGAGGAACCGAGGCCCGCGCCCTGCTCGACGAAGACCCGGTGGCCGTTGCGCACCAGCTCATGCACGCCGGCGGGGGTGATGGCCACGCGGAACTCGTTGTTCTTGACCTCGCGGGGGATACCGACCTTCACGACAGATCACGGTCCTTGCAGTCACAGGGAATGAATGGGTACTGGGCAACACTGAGCAACACTGAGCAACGCTGGACAGCGCCGGACGAAAACCTGCGGACGCCGACAGCGCAGCACATTGCGGACACCTGGGATCAACGGGTGCATCCGCGATACAGCCAGTGTAATGAAGGGTTGCCTGCTGTCCAGCCTTCAAAGAAAAAAACTCTCGGTGGAAGCGTCTTGG
The DNA here is from genome assembly GCF_042663125.1 of Streptomyces polyrhachis. Taxonomy (NCBI): domain Bacteria; kingdom Bacillati; phylum Actinomycetota; class Actinomycetes; order Kitasatosporales; family Streptomycetaceae; genus Streptomyces; species Streptomyces polyrhachis. The sequence continues at coordinate 83,316 of NZ_JBHSZO010000020.1, forward strand.
TTTCTTAGGTCAGCCAGCAGCGGCCCCGGCGGCCTGCTCCGCCCCCTCCCCCTCGGGCTTCCCCGCCCCGTCCGCCCCGTCTGGCCCATCCGCCCTGTCCGGCCCATCCGCCCCGGCCGCCCCCGCTCCCCCGTCCAGCAGACGCAGCGCCGCCGACCGCCGCACCTCCGCCGCCACCGGGTCGCCCAGCCGCTCCAGGGCGTCCGCCATCCGCAGCCCCACGGCCGCGCGCAGCCGGTCGTCGCCCGCCAGCCGGGCGCTCTCCAGCGCCTCCTCGCAGGTACGCAGGCACTCCTGCGGCCGGCCGGCGTACTCCTGCACCCGCGCCGTCTCGCCCAGCGCCCGCGCCACCCCGGCCTGGTCGCGCAGTCGGCGGTACGCCGCCACCGCCGCCCGCCACTCGCGCAGCGCCTGCCCCCACCGCCCGGCGTGCGTGTACACCGCGCCCAGCCGGGAGCGCAGCCGCGCCTCGTCGTCGCGCCGGGCGCCGGTGTGGCACAGGTCGAGCGCGCGGCCGTACCAGTCGGCGGCCCGCTCGAAGTCGCCCAGCTCCTGGTAGGTGCAGCCCAGCGACTCCAGCGCCCGCCCCACGAGCGGCGGCTGCCGCGACTCGCGGGCCTGCGCGAGGGCCTCGCGGTAGCGCCCGAGCGCCTGCTCGCGGCGGCCGGCGAAGGCGTCGAGGTCGCCGAGCTGGAGCAGCGCGGCGGCCTGCTCCGGGCGCAGTGCGCGCCGCCGGGCCACGGCGAGCACCGTCTCGTGCAGCTCGTACAGCTCGGGCGCGGCGGCCTCGGCGCCCAGATGGGTGCGCAGCGCCAGGGTCAGGGCCGCGATGTAGCGCCGGGCGAGGGTGTCCAGTTCCCCGTCGAGCGCGGCCTCGCGGGCGGCGGCCGGCAGCGCCGGCAGCCGGGTGCGCAGCCACTCCCGCGCCGCCGGCGCGCCGGAGAAGCGCAGCGGCCGCGGGACGCCCTCCAGCGCCTTGCGCAGCGCCGGGTCGCCCGTCCCCTGCGGTTCCTGCGCCGCCGCCTGGCAGGAGCCGAGCAGCGTGATCAGGCGCTCCAGCATCCGGGCCCGGGCCAGCAGCGCCTCGCTCGGCCGGTCGTGCGCCTTCAGCAGTCCGGCCAGCTGCGGCCGCAGCCACCGGGGCACCTCCCACAGCTCCTGCGCCCCCGGCAGGGGCCGCAGCAGCCCCTGCCGGGCGAAGTCGGCCAGCGTCCGGCGGGCGGCGGCGAGGGTGGAGCCGGCCAGCGCGGAGCCCAGTTGGGCGTCGACCAGTCCGGCCGGGGCCAGGGCGAGCAGGCGCAGCAACTGGGCGGCGGGGGCGGGCAGTTCCTCGTGGGCCAGTCGGAAGGCGCGCGTCATGGGCCGGTCGCCGGGGATCGCGCGAAAGCGGCGCAGGGCGTGGGACACGGCCGCCTCGGGCCGTACCGCCAGCCAGCCGGCGACCAGGGTGAGCGCGCCGGGCAGGCCGGCGCACTCCTCGGCCAGCAGCTGCGCCGCCTCGGGGTCGCAGGCGATCCGGGTGCCGCCGGCGCGCCGGGCGATCAGCTCGACGGCGGCGGCGGTCTCCAGACCGCCCAGCGTGCAGGGGCGCACGTCCGGGACCCCGGTGAGCGGCCCCTCGGCGATGGCGACGACGAGGCAGTCGCGGTTGTCGGGCAGTACGGAGGCGAGCAGCTCGGGGTCGTGCACCTCGTCGAGGATGAGCAGGGTCCGCCGCTCGCCGAGTGCCTCGCGCGCCGCCTGCGCCAGCTCGTCGGGCTCCGCCCCCGGTGCGCAGGGGATGCCGAGCGTCTCCAGCAGGCGGCGCGGGGTGTCGGGGCCGAGGGTGGCGCGCAGTACGCCGTCCGGGTAGTCCTCGCCCACCCGGGCGGCCAGCTCCGCCGCCAGCGCGCTGCGCCCGGAGCCGGGCCGGCCGGCGATGAGCAGCAGGCGGCAGCGCGGGGCGGGGCGGCCGGCGAGGGTGTCGAGGCCGGCCTGGGAGATGTCCTCGCGGAGCGTCCGCAGCTCGCGCTCCCGGCCGAAGAACCCCCGGTCGCCGTCGTCGGGGGGCGGGGCTGCCGGGCCGCGGTCGGGTCCTGTGTCCTCATCTGTCACGGTTTCGAGCGTAGTTCACCCTCCGTGAGGCCGCGGATACGCCGCAGCCCCGCCCAGGAGGTGGGCGGGGCCGAATTCACCGCATCGGGTCAGTGCCGGTGCGGGGTCCCTGCGGGGTGGTACGGGGCGCTACCGGAGGGGGCGCGGCCTTGCGGCGCGCCGCCCGCCGGCGGTTCAGTACGGTCGCGCGGGCCAGGGCGCGTCCGCCGGGCGCAGGGCGTCCAGGCCCTCGCCGGCGAGCGCGGCCCGTACCGCCAGGACGCCTGTCACCAGGCAGTTGTTCTGCAGTTCGCCGGCGAGCGCGCCCCGTACGAGCTCGTCCAGCGCGACCCGGGCGAACTCCATGTCCGCCTCCTCGTCGGTGACGGCGTAGCGCTCTCCCTCGGCCTCGGCGAGACCGCGGGCCAGGAAGACGCGGACCGCCTCGGAGGAGCCGCCGGGCGTGGGGTAGAGGTCGAGGAGTACCCGCCAGTCGTCCGCCTTGACGTGCGCCTCCTCGTACAGCTCGCGCTGGGCGGCGGTCAGCGGGTTCTCGCCGGGGACGTCCAGCAGGCCGGCCGGGATCTCCCAGAGCTTGCGGCCCACCGGGTGGCGGTACTGCGAGAGCACCAGCACCCGGCCCTCCCCGTCGAGCGCGAGCACGGCCACCGAGCCGGGGTGGACCTGGTAGTCGCGCCGTGCCGTGGCGCCGCCGGGCATGACGACCTCGTCCGTACGCACGGCCGTCTTGGCGCCCCGGAAGGGCGTGTCCGTGGCGACGACCTCCCAGGACTGGGGTGTGTCCCGCAGGGTCATGCCTTCTCCGCCCCGCTCTTGGCACCACTCTTGGAGCCCTTGGGGGCCGGCTTCGCCGCGCCGGCCTCCTGGCGCTCGACGGCCGCCTTCACCAGGCCCGCGAAGAGCGGGTGCGGGCGGGTCGGGCGCGAGCGCAGCTCGGGGTGGGCCTGGGTGGCGACCAGGTAGGGGTGCACCTCGCGCGGGTACTCGACGTACTCCACCAGCGTGTCGTCGGGGGACGTGCCGGAGAAGACGATGCCGGACTTCTTCTCCAGCTCGCCGCGGTAGGAGTTGTTGACCTCGTAGCGGTGGCGGTGGCGCTCCGCCACCACCGGCTCGTCGCCGTACGCCTCACGCACGACCGAGCCCTCGGCCAGCTTCGCCGGGTACATGCCCAGGCGCATCGTGCCGCCCATGTCGCCCTCGCCGGCGACGATGTCGAGCTGCTCGGCCATGGTGGAGATCACCGGGTGGGCCGTGGCCGCGTCGAACTCGGTGGAGTTGGCGTCCGGGATGCCGGCCAGGTTGCGCGCGGCCTCGATGACGATGCACTGCAGGCCCAGGCAGATCCCCAGCAGCGGCACCCCGCTTTCGCGGGCCCAGCGGATCGCCTGGACCTTGCCGTCGACACCGCGCTCCCCGAAGCCGCCGGGGATGACGACGGCGTCCACGTCGGCGAGTACCCGCTGCGTGGCGGCCGCGTCCGTCAGGTCGTCGGAGGTGACCCACTTGACGGTGGCGCGGGCGTTGTTGGCGAAGCCGCCGGCGCGGATCGCCTCGGTGACGGAGAGGTAGGCGTCGGGCAGGTCGATGTACTTGCCGACGAGCGCCACGGTGACCTCGTGCTCGGGCTCGTGCACGCGGGCGAGCAGGTCGTTCCACTGCGTCCAGTTCACATCGCGGAACGGCAGGTCCAGTTTGCGCACCACGTAGGCGTCCAGGCCCTCGCTGTGCAGCACCTTGGGGATGTCGTAGATCGACTTGGCGTCGATCGCGGCGACCACGGCGGCCTCGTCCACGTCGCACATCAGCGAGATCTTGCGCTTGATGGAGTCGGGGACCTCGCGGTCGGCGCGCAGCACGATGGCGTCGGGCTGGATGCCGATGTTGCGCAGGGCCGCGACGGAGTGCTGGGTCGGCTTGGTCTTCAGCTCCCCGGAGGGGCCGATGTAGGGCAGCAGCGAGATGTGCACGACGAAGACGTTGTCGCGGCCGACCTCGTGGCGGACCTGGCGCACCGACTCCAGGAAGGGCAGCGACTCGATGTCGCCGACCGTGCCGCCGACCTCGGTGATGACGACGTCGACGTCGTCGGTGGCCATCCGGCGGATGCGGGACTTGATCTCGTTGGTGATGTGCGGGATGACCTGCACGGTGTCACCGAGGTACTCGCCGCGCCGCTCCTTGGCGATGACGGTGGAGTAGACCTGGCCGGTGGTGACGTTCGCGGAGCCGTCGAGGTCGACGTCCAGGAAGCGCTCGTAGTGGCCGATGTCCAGGTCGGTCTCGGCGCCGTCGTTGGTGACGAACACCTCGCCGTGCTGGAAGGGGTTCATCGTGCCCGGGTCCACGTTGAGGTACGGGTCGAGCTTCTGCATCGTCACGCGCAGGCCGCGGGCCTTGAGCAGTGCGCCGAGGCTGGAGGCGGTGAGCCCCTTGCCGAGCGAGGAGGCGACGCCCCCGGTGACGAAGATGTGCTTGGTCGTCGAGGATGGCATGGCCAATGGGGGCTCCCGTGGTCGCTGGTGGGGTGCGTTGCGGGGGTGCCGGACTGCCGGGCGACCTCTCCGCTCCACGGGCTACCAGGGTAACAGTGCCTTCGGGGCGGCGCGTGCCGGAGGGTCGCGGGGGCGGCCTTCGGGGCGGCGCGCCCCACAACCGGAATTGCTAATTCCGCAGGTCGGGGGCGGGTCCGCGCCACGGACGGAACGGGATGTTCCGCGGCTGCCGGGAGCCGTCCGGTGGGACCCGCGGCCGATCCCCGCGCGCGCCCCGTGGTTCGGGTCCCTCCGTCGTATCCTGCTCGAACGCACTTCAGCGAGCGGAGAGGCACGTTGGCCGGGCGCATCGAGGACTACGCACTCATCGGGGACATGCAGACGGCCGCCCTGGTCGGCCGCGACGGCACGATCGACTGGTTGTGCCTGCCCCGCTTCGACTCCCCGGCCGTCTTCGCGGCGCTGCTGGGCACCGAGGAACACGGCTTCTGGCGGCTCGGTCCGGCGTACGAGCCGGGCCGCAGGCCGCCGGTCTCCACCCGGCGCCGCTATCGCGGGGACTCGCTGATCCTGGAGACCGAGTGGGACACCCCGCGCGGCACCGTGCGGGTCATCGACTTCATGCCGCGCCGCCAGGACGCCGCCCCGCAGCTGGTGCGCATCGTCGAGGGCGTGAGCGGCCGGGTGCCGATGCACTCCGCGCTGCGGATGCGCTTCTCGTACGGGCGGGTGGTGCCGTGGGTGCACAAGGTCGACGGGCGCACCGTCGCCGTCGCCGGCCCGGACTCGGTGTGGCTGGACACGCCGGAGGACACCTACGGCGAGGACCTCACCACCCACTCCGACTTCACCGTCACGCCCGGCGAGCGGGTCGCCTTCGCGATCAGCTGGCAGCCCTCGCACGAGGAGCCCCCGCCGCTCCCCGAGCCGGAGGCGGCGCTGAGCGCCACCGAGGAGTTCTGGCGCGAGTGGACGGCGCAGTGCACGTACCAGGGCCCCTACCGGGACGCGGTGATGCGCTCGCTGATCACGCTCAAGGCGCTGACGTACGAGCCGACCGGCGGCATCGTCGCCGCGCCGACCACCTCCCTGCCGGAGGACATCGGCGGCGTGCGCAACTGGGACTACCGCTTCACCTGGCTGCGCGACGCGGCGATCACGCTCTCCTCGCTGCTGCGCACCGGCTACCGCGAGGAGGCGCGCGCCTGGCGCGAGTGGCTGCTGCGCGCGGTCGCCGGCGACCCGGAGAACCTGCAGATCATGTACGGCATCGCGGGCGAGCGGGAGTTGGGCGAGGTGGAGCTGGAGTGGCTCCCCGGCTACGAGGGCTCCCGGCCGGTGCGCGCGGGCAACGGGGCCGCCGGGCAGCTGCAGTTGGACGTCTACGGCGAGGTCGCCGAAGCACTGCACCTGGGCCACATGACGGGGCTGACGCGCAGCGACTACGCCTCGCTGCTGCAGATCAAGATGATCCGCTGGATCGAGGAGAACTGGCAGCAGCCCGACGAGGGGCTGTGGGAGGTGCGGGGCCCGCGGCGGCAGTTCGTGCACTCGAAGGTCATGCTGTGGGTCGCGGTCGACCGCATGATCAAGCTCGTCGAGGCGGGCGAGGCGGACGGCCCGCTGGAGCGCTGGCGCGCGCTGCGCGAGGACATCCACCGCGAGGTCTGCGAGAAGGGCTACGACAAGGCGCGCAACACCTTCACCCAGTCCTACGGCTCCCAGGAGCTGGACGCGTCGCTGCTGCTCATCCCGCAGGTGGGGTTCCTGCCGCCGGACGACAAGCGCGTGATCGGCACGATCGAGGCGGTCCAGCGCGAGCTGTCGACGCCGGACGGCTTCATCCTGCGCTATCCCACCTCCGGTACGGAGCACGGGCTGGACGGACTGCCGGGCGACGAGGGGGCGTTCCTGGCCTGCTCGTTCTGGATGGCGGACGATCTGGCGATGATCGGGCGGGTGGAGGAGGCCCGGCGGCTCTTCGAGAAGCTGCTCTCCCTGCGCAACGACCTGGGGCTGCTGGCGGAGGAGTGGGATCCGCGGCTGCAGCGCCAGGTGGGGAACTTCCCGCAGGCCTTCAGCCATGTGCCGCTGATCGACACGGCGCTGCGGCTGGGCGCCTCGGGGGCGTTCGCGGGGTAGGCGCGTGTGGGATCCCAGATCCCGTGTCCCTTTCCCACCGGTGATGTCCACCGCGTGGCCAATAGGACACGGGGATTGGAATCCGCAGGTGAAGCGCCGCCTCCCGAGCCAGGAGCGGCGCGGCAGCAGAGGAAGTGGACACAGCCACGGGACGACGACCGGTGGACAGCGAGTGGGACGACTACGAAAACCGCTGGTCAGAGCGATTCGAGTGGACAGCCCGACGTGGAACCTACAGCTGTGGGATCCCAGATCCCGTGTCCTCGTCCCAGCGGTGGTGTCCACCGCGTGGCCAATAGGACAGGGGGCCGGGATTCATGCTCCGTGAGCGAGTAGTTCCCCTCTTTGTGTACAGGACCACCCCGGTCGTCGTCTGCGTACGCGGCGAGGGCAGGACCTCGGCGTCCGGCGGCCAGTGGGGCCGCCTCGAAACGCGCGGGGTTGATGGTCTGATGGGTACAGCGGTGGCCACGCCGGTACGGCTGAGCGTACGGCGGGATGACGAAGCCGTGGTGGAGGACCTGGAGTGGCCGTCGGTGCCGCTCGGGCTGCTGCGGGAGGCTCGGCCCTGGCGGACGTTCCGCTGGTTCAAGGGACAGCAGCACTATTCGGGCACGTATTGGTCGGCCACCATGGGCGACCACGTGATCTACGAGTCGCGGCTGGAGCTGGGGCGGCTGCTGTTCGCCGACTTCGCCCCAGCGGTGCGGCACATCGTCGCCCAGCCGTTCCTGCTCAAGACCGATGTTGACGGCAAGATCCGCAAGCACATCCCGGACTACCTGCTGCTGGCAGACGACGGTCCGATGGTCGTGGACGTCAAGCCGCGCCGCCGGCTTCAGAAGCCGGAGGTCGCCTTCACCTTCGCCTGGACGCGCGAGGCGGTCGCGTCGCGCGGGTGGCAGTACGAGGTGTGGAGCGAGCCGGATCCGCACGTGCTGGAGAACATCCGGTTCCTGGCCGGCTACCGCCGCGACTGGCTGTTCGACCCCGATCTGGTGGCCGCGCTGCGGGCCGCTGATCTGGACGGAATGCCGCTGGGCGACGCCTTCCGGCTGCTGCCGGAGTGTCCCCGGCCGCTGGTGAAGTCCGCGGTGCTGCACCTGTTGTGGTCCGGGCATGTGACGACCGCACTGGACCGGCCGCTGAGCGCTGCGCACGTGCTGCGGAGGGCCGCATGAGCGGGGCAGGGATGAAGCTGGGGGTCGGCACGCACTTCCGGCTGGACGGCGAGACTGTCGAGGTCGTGGAGTTCGCCAGCCTGGCCACGGGCATGGAGGTCGTCCTCAAGGACGGACGCGACCGACTGACCCGGATGTCGCTGCGCGAACTGCTGACCTCCGATCGCGTCGAGCTGATCCACGACAGGACAGGCCCGTCTGCCGCCGATGACGAGGACGTCGCCGCAGTGGTGCTGAGCCGGCTGACCAAGGACGAGCAAAAGGACGTCCTGAAGCGGACCGCGCACGTCCGGGAAATGCTGACGGGCTACCGCTCTGGCAGCGAGGACCTTCCGCAGCCTGATGAACCGCGCCCTCAGTACGCCGCCGGGTTGCCGCTGAAGGCCCGGTATGAGGCCAAGGCGGTGGAAATGGGAGTAACCGAGCGAACGGTGCGTCGGTGGGCCCGCGCCTTCCGCGAATTCGGCGAGGCGGGGCTGGTGCCGAAGACCGTGCAGTCGGACGGCGGGCTGGGCAACGCCGACCCGCGCTGGGTCGAGGCCGCGGTGGAGGTGCTGAAGGAGTACGAGCAGGAGTCGCGGCCCTCGGTGAAGGTGGTGCTGGAAGAGGTCGAGGCACGCGTCAAATCCACGTTCAAACTGGTGAAGGTGCCTGTGCCGCCGCGGACGACGGCCTATCGGTGGATGCAGGAACTGGACCGGCGCCATCCGACCTTCCGGCTGAGTACCCAGCGCAACCGGGACATCGCCGATCGCCCGAGGAAGGTCTACGGCAAGCTGCGGCCCACGCGGCCGGGCGAGTACGTGCTGATGGACACCACCCGGCTTGATGTGTTCGCCCTTGACCCTGTGACGTTGCGGTGGATGCAAGCGGAGTTGACCGTCGCGATGGACTGGTACACCCGCTGCATCATCGGTCTGCGCGTGACACCGGTGTCGACGAAGGCGATCGATGCCGCGGCCGTTCTCTACCAGGCATACCGCCCCCAGCCGGTTCCGGAGAGCTGGCCGCGGGAGGCCGCCTGGCCTGAGCACGGGATTCCGCGCGGGGTGTTGGTGGAGGCCGAGGCCATTCACGGGCCCGTCACCGGAGTCTGGGGGCCGAAGGTGGCGCCGGAGACGCTGATCGTTGACCACGGAAAGATCTACGTATCGGCACATCTGACCAGTGTCTGCCGCCGGATGGGGATCTCGGTGCAGCCGGCGAGGCTACGAACGGGCCGAGACAAGGGACCGGTAGAGCGGTTCTTCCGCACCCTGCGGGAAGACCTGCTGCAGCGGCTGCCCGGTTACAAAGGACCGGACATCCACTCGCGCGGGATGAACCCGGAGAAGGACGCCTTCTTCTTCCACCACGAGTTGGAGGCCATTATCCGCGAGTGGACCGCAGTGACGTATCACCGCAGGCCACACGAGGGACTGCTCGACCCGCACCTGCCGAAGGTGGAGTTGTCGCCAGCGGCGATGTTCGAGCACGGCCTCGCACGGGCGGGCTACATCGAGGTGCCTCGCGACCCGGACCTGGCCTATGAGTTCCTCGACGTCACGATGCGGACCGCCCAGCACTACGGCGTCGAGATCAACGGCCGCCGCTACAACGGCGGCTGCCTCGACGGGCTGCGGGACATGGCCGGCTCCGACATCGATCTGGACAAGCGACGGCTGCCGTTCTTCGCCGACCCCGACGACGTCACCCGAGTCCACTTCCGTGACCACCAACGCGTCTGGCACACCCTGCAGTGGGAGCACGCCCCCAGCCTGAACATGCCGCTGAGCGAGGAAGCTCTGCAGTTCGCCCGGCGCCTGGCAGCGAAGGAGCACCCCTATCCCGACGACCGGCTCGCCATCGCCCTGCTGCTGAAGCGATGGAACCTCGGCCTGGGAACGTCCCTGGTCGAACGGCGGATGGCACTGCGGCTCTCCCGTGAACAGACGGCCCTGGGCCTTCCCGGAACGCTGGCCGACGACGTGCGGTCGCTGCCGTCGGTCGCCCGCGTGCTGTCCCTACCCGAGCAGCCAGCCCCTCCGCCGATCGAGGCCGTCCAGGACCGGGAGCCGGAGGCAGGCGATGACGATGCCGACGGCTTGGAGGAACTGGAAGAGGAACTCGACTTCTACGCCACCGCCCTGAAGGACATCGATGACGACGAGTAAGCGGCCCCGGGCCCAGGGCGAGGAAACCGATCTGCGCTCGCGACTGGACCACCTCACGCTGTCCCGCAAGGAAGGCTTCGGACGCCTGGCAGACGCACCACCCCGGCCACGCCCTGAACCGCTGTCCCGTCGGCAGTTGAAGTCGCTGGGAGAGGAGGCCCTGGCCGAATACAACCGCGGGCGCCGAAAGTGGCACGCGAACCTCGGTCCGCTGGTGACACCACAGATGGAAGAGCTGCACGAAGATCTCTCGGACATCTTCGACAGCAACGACCAGGACAGCGACAAGGTCAAGGGCGGTATTGCCCTCGACGCCTTTCCCGGGCTGGGCAAGACCACAGCCGTCCTCGCTTTCGCCCGGAAACTCCACCGTCGCATCATCCAGGAAGAAGGCAAGTACACCGACGAGGGGCATGAACGGTGGCCCGTCTGCCGCGTCGGACTGGCCAGCAACACAGGGATGCGCGACTTCAACCGATCCATTCTTGAGTACTACGGCCACCCAGGACGCTTCCGTGGGACCGCCGCCGAATTCGGCTACCGCGCGCTTGATTCCGTCCTGTCCGCGGAGACGGAAATCTTGATCGTGGACGACCTGCACTTCCTCAAGTGGAGGAACAAGAACGGGATCGAAGTCAGCAACCACTTCAAATACATCGCCAACGAGTTCCCCGTCACCTTGCTACTGATCGGCGTCGGCCTGGAGAAGCGCGGACTGTTCAGCGAAGGAGAAGATTACGAGAACGCGATTCTTGCGCAGACCGGGCGTCGCACAACACGGCTCGGCATGGCCCCGTTCACGATCGACTCCGAGAAGGGCCGCACCGACTGGCGCAACACCCTTCTCGCGATCGAAGAACGTGTCGTCGTCACGGACAAGTACCCCGGAATGATCGCGGACGAGTTGTCCGACTACCTCTTCGCCCGTAGCACCGGACACATCGGCTCGCTCATGACACTGATCAACCGCGGCTGTCAGAGAGCCGTACGCACCGGCGTCGAACGCCTGGACAAGAAGCTGCTGGACCAGGTGAAGAACGATTCCGCAGCCGAACAAGCACGGCGGGAGCTGCAGCAGGCATTCGAGTCAGGCCGGCTGGTCAGCCAGCCAGGAAGCCGGGCCGCGTGAACGAGCTCCGCACCCTAGCCATCCGCGTCCTCCCGCTGCCCGGGGAAAGCATCGACAGCTGGCTGGAGGCCCTCGCCCGACGCTCCTGGACGTCGTTGTCTGCCCTCCTTGAGGCTCTTGGCCTCCCGGTCTATGAGCGCACCCACCGCATGCTCGTCACCCCGTCCTCCGAGATACTCCGTCAGCTGGAAGCCCAGACAGGACTGCCCCCGGGACACCTGGATCAGACCGTCATTCCGCCGGGACTTTTCGGCCGTTACGCGCCTCGCTGGCGGTTCTGCCCACAGTGTCTGCGCGAATCGGACGGCCGCTGGCTCACACGCTGGTGGCTCCCCTGGTCCCTCACCTGCGTCAAGCATGAGGCACTCCTGCAGAGCGTCTGCCCGAGTTGCCTCAAGGAACCGCGCGAGTTCTTGCCCAGGCCAGTCCACGTCAACGCACCCGGGCGCTGCTTGCGTCCCGCAGGTCCACGGAGCGTCTGCGGAGCCGACCTGAGTGCCATCCCCGCACTGGGTCTCGATCGGGGGCACCCCCTCGCCCAAGCCCAACTTGAACTCGACCACGTCGCGATCACCAGAACCACGAACACCGACTCCGTCTTCACACATGCAGAAGAGTGCCTCGACCGGCTAACGCAGGCGATGTCGAACTCAGACCTTCCGGCTCTGGACAGCGTTCTCGGTGACGCTTGGGAGCGCCTGTTCACGACGACGCCGATCCCTCTCACCGAGTTCGCCGCCTGGCGTCTGCGCGAGCGCGGAAGCAAGATCCTCACCCGCGAACTTCTCCGGCAGGAATACCAGAAAGATGGCAAGCCGCTTCGCCAGATCGCTGAAGATTACTCATTTCCTCGCAAATACGTGATTGAGCGAGCCAGAGAGCTCGGCATCCCCATCTATCGCGGGAACCGGCCACACATCTTCAACGACGAGTGGCTCAGAGATCAGTACGTCAACCAAACCAGGTCCGCTTTTGACATCGCTCAAGAACTAGGAACAACAGGTGAAGTCGTCCGCCGAAGACTCGATCACCTCGGAATCCCGCGCCGCCTGTTCGGTGTTCACAGCTGGCCCATCATGAATAGGAAACTCGACGACTCCATCCCCGTCGATATCCGGAAAGTAACGGAAGGGAACCTGCACGGATGGCTCCGCCTGCGGCGCTTCCAGATCCTCATGACCTTTCCCACGCTCACGACTGCCGCCGCATATCTCAAGGTCAGGCCCAGCGTGCTCACCGGGCAGTTCAATCGCCTGGAAACAGACCTCGGCGCTGAACTGTTCCACCGCTCGGTTCGCCATGCAGCCCAACACCCAACCAGGCGCGGAGCCTCGCTGCTGCGAGATGTGAATGATCCACAGGTTCAGAACCTCATGCGTGAAGCCCTCGGCCCCAGGTTCGAGCCAATGGCCAGCCGTGCTGAAATCGAATCTGCGGAAGCGGTGGCCGATGGCATGGATGCGCGCTTGACCTCCCTGGAGTCTGATCTACCAGCACTCGCTCACTTCCATATCCCGCCGACCATAGTCCCTTTGCTGAAACACCTCCTTGAATACGCTGGTCAAGAGACCTACGCGGCGCAGATCCAGACCCGCACCGGAATGTCTCGCGCCACCATCCAGAACCAGCTCAAGCGCTTCGCTGAAGCCAGCTGGCTCACTGCTCGCGATGAACCCCGTGAAGCACGTCCGCACGGCGGCCGCTGCCGCATCTACTACTCGCTGACCGCACCAGCTCGTCAGATCCCGATCCGCGATCTGCTCAGGAACCCCCGGCAGCCGCGGAAAAGGACACCACCGCGGGACGAATCGCAGGACACAGCAGTGGGACTGAACCGCAAACCCGCTGGTCAGCGAGTCACCGAATGACGCAATTTATAGGAACCTACAGCGCGCTCCGGTCGGCGGTCGGCCAGGGCGGGGGCGCCCGCGGTCAGGGGGACGTGAGTTCGTCGTAGACCGCGAGGACCTGCGCGACCGTGTCGTCCTCCGTCGGCCAGGACGCCGCCCGGCGGCGGCCCGCTTCGGCGAGCGCGCGGCAGCGCTCCGGGGAGGCGAGCAGGCGGGTGACCGCCGCCGCCAGGGCGGGGGCGTCGCCGTGCGGGACCAGCTCGGCCGCCTCGCCGACCAGCTCCGCCACCCCGTCGACCGCCGCCGCGACCAGCGGCGCACCTGCGTGCAGGGCCTCCTGCGCCAGCAGCGGCCGCGCCTCCCAGGCGCCGGCGAGGACCGCCACGTCCGAGGCGGCGAGCAGCTCCGGCAGGTCGTCCCGGCGGCCCAGCAGCCGCACCGGCAGCCCCTCGGTGTCGATCCGCCGCTGCAGCGTCCCGCGCTGCGAGCCCTCGCCCGCGATCGCCAGCAGCGGCGGTGGGTCCAGCGAGCGCCAGCCGCGCGCCGCGTCCAGCAGCTCGCCGTGGCCGTGGTCCGGCTCCAGCCGCGCCGCCGCCAGCAGCAACGGGCGGTCCACCGCGCCGAGTTCGGCCCGCGCCTTCTGGCGCGCCTGCTCGGTCAGCCGCACCGGCATCCGGGGTGCCGGCACCGCGATGGGGGCCAGTCGCGCATCGCGCGCACCGCGGCTGCGCGCCCGGTCCATCAGCTCCGTCGAGGCTCCCAGCACCACCCGTGAGGCCCGTACCACCCGGCGCTCCAGCGGCGGCATCAGCCGTGCCCGCAGCCCCTCGTCCTCCGCCTTCGTGTGCCAGGTGAAGACCAGCGGCGTGCGGCGGCCCGTCAGTACCGCCCGCGCCAGCACCCCCGCGCGCAGGCCGTGCGCGTGCACCAGGTCCGAGCCCGCGCAGGCCGCCCGCAGTACCGCCAGCGTCCGAAGCTCCCCGCCGGGGCCCACCGGCAGCCGCGCGACCTGCGCGCCGGCCGCCGTGAAGCCGTAGAGCCGCTCCGCCTTCGGGGTGGCGACCACCGTCACCCGCACCCCGCGCGCCACCAGCCCCGCCGCGAGGGAGCGCACGTGCGGCCCCGTGCCGTACCCGCCGCTGCCCACGATCTGCACGGCGTGCAGCGGGCCGCGTCCGCCCCTGCCACGCCACGATGCTGCGGTGGTGATCACTCGGCCGGCGCTCCCGTCCCTCGTGGCGGCCCGGTGCCTGCCACCGGTGCCCGGCCCGATCCGTCACGGTGCCGACGACAGCAGCATGCCACCCCCGGGTGGGCGGCGGAACCCGATCACGCCGCGCTTCCCACGCGCGGGAAGCGCACTCCCCCACCGCATCACCCCAAGGAGTGACATCCGGGACGTGCCGCGCCCCGGATCGGGCTCAGGAGGCCGCCTCCACCCGGGCGGCCGCGAGGAGTTCCTCCGCGTGCGCCCGCGCCGAGGAGGAGTCCTCCTGGCCGGCGAGCATCCGCGACAGCTCGCGCACCCGCGCCTCGCCCTCCAGCACCGTGACCCCGCTGCGGGTCACCGCGCCGTCGTCGGTCTTCTCCACCAGCAGCTGCCGGTCGGCGAACGCCGCCACCTGCGGCAGGTGCGTCACGACCACGACCTGCGCGGAGCGCGCCAGCTTCGCCAGCCGCCGGCCGACCTCCACCGCCGCCTTGCCGCCGACGCCCGCGTCGACCTCGTCGAAGAGATACGTCGGCACGGGGTCGGAGCCCGCGAAGACGACCTCCACCGCGAGCATCACCCGCGACAGCTCACCGCCCGAGGCGCCCTTGGCGATCGGCCGCGCCTGTGCACCGGGGTGCGGCGCCAGGTACAGCTCGACCTCGTCGACACCCGTCGGCCCGAAGTCCGCCAGCGCGCCGATCTCCACCGACACCCGCGCGTGCGGCATCGCCAGCTCCGCCAGCTCCGCCGTCACGGCGGCGGCGAACCGCTGCGCCGCCTCCCGCCGCGCGGCGGTCAGCTCAGCCGCCAGCTCCGTCAACTCCTCGGCCAGCGCGTCGCGTTCGGCGGCCAGTTCGTCGAGGCGCGAGTCGTCGCCCTCCAGCTCCGTCAGCCGCAGCGTGCCGCGCTCGGCCCACGCCAGCACCGCGTCGATGTCCGTGCCGTACTTCCGCGTCAGCTGCGCCAGCGCCGCGCGCCGGTCCTCGACGGCCGCCAGGCGCAGCGGGTCGGCGTCCACCCCGTCGGCGTACGCGGCGAGCTCCTGCGCCACGTCCGCGACCAGGATGCCGATCTCCGCCAGCCGCTCCGCGAGGGCGCCCAGCGCCGCGTCGTGCGACCGTACGGCCTCCAGCGCCCGCTGGGCACCCGCGACGAGCGTCGCGGCGTCCACGTCCTCGGAGTCCTCCGGGTCGCCCGCGAGCGCCCCGTGCGCGGCGTGCGCGGCGGCCGTCAGCGCCTCGGCGTGCCCCAGCCGCTCGGCCTCGGCGGCCAGCTCGCCGTCCTCGCCGGAGCGCGGCTCGACACCGGCGACCTCGCCCAGGCCGAAACGCAGCAGGTCCGCCTCCTGCGCCCGCTCCCGGGCGCGGGTGGTGATCTCCTCCAGCTCGGCCGCCACCGACCGCAGCCGCCGGTAGACGGCGCCGTACTCGGCCAGGGGGACGGCCACCGTGTCGCCCGCGTAGCGGTCCAGGGCCTCGCGCTGGCGGGCCGGCTTGAGCAGGCCCTGCTGGTCGGTCTGGCCGTGCACGGCGACCAGGTCGTCGGCCAGCTCGCCGAGCAGCCCGACCGGGACGCCGCGCCCGCCGACGTACGCCCGGGAGCGGCCCTCGGCGGAGACCGTACGGCTGATGAGCAGGGCGCCGTCGTCCAGCTCGGCCCCCGCCTCCAGGGCCCGCACCGCCGCCGGGGCGCCGGGGGGGACGACCACCCGCCCCTCGACGGTGGCGCCCTTGGCGCCGATCCGCACCAGGCCCGCGTCCGCGCGCCCCCCGAGCAGCAGCCCGAGGCTGGTGACGACCATGGTCTTGCCCGCGCCTGTCTCGCCCGTGACCGCGGTGAAGCCGGGCGACAGCTCGACGACAGCGTCGTCGATCACACCCAGGGACCGGATCCGCATCTCCTCCAACACGGGTATGACCATACGAGGTTCCCCCCTCCTCTTGCGACGCACTCCCCCCGACACCGGGAATCCGGCGGATCCGTCAGTGCGGCGCTCCGCGCCAACCTGCCACCGGGAGGGCGAACTTGGCGACCAGGCGGTCGGTGAAGAGCGCGTGGTGCAGCCGTGCCAGGCGGACGGGGACCGCGCCGCGGCGGACCTCCACGCGGGCGCCGGCGGGCAGCTCCACCGTGCGCCGGCCGTCGCACCACAGCACGCCGTGCTGACCCGCGCCGTCCTGCACCTCGACCGCCAGCACCGAGTCGGGCGAGGTGACGAGCGGCTTGGCGAAGAGGGCGTGCGCGCTGATGGGCACCATCAGCAGCGCCTCGACCTCCGGCCAGACCACCGGTCCGCCCGCCGAGAAGGCGTACGCCGTGGAGCCGGTCGGGGTGGCGCAGACGACGCCGTCGCAGCCGAAGCGCGAGACGGGGCGCCCGTCGACCTCGATGACGACCTCCAGCATCCGCTCGCGCGCCGCCTTCTCCACGGAGGCCTCGTTGAGCGCCCAGTCCTGGTGCACGATCTGCCCGTTGGTGCGGACCAGGACGTCGATCGTCATCCGCTCCTCGACCTCGTACTCCCGCGAGACCACCCGGTCCACGACCTTGTCGAGGTCGTCGCGCTCGGCCTCCGCGAGGAAGCCGACCCGGCCGAGGTTGACCCCGAGCATCGGCACGCCCGCCGCGCGCGAGATCTCCGCGCCGCGCAGCAGGGTGCCGTCGCCGCCCAGGACGATGAGCAGCTCCACGCCCCGCACCGCCTCGGGCTCGGCGGTGGCGAGGGTCTCCACCCCGCTGGGCAGCGGCACGTCGGCCGCCTCGGCGGCCAGGACGCGCACTCCTATCCCCGAGCTGAGCAGTCCCTGGACGACCAGCTCGGCGCTGCGGATGGCCGCGGGGCGGCCGGTGTGGACGAGCAGCAGCACGTTGCGCTCGGTCTGCGCCGGCTCGATCGCGGCCGCCTCCGCCACGACAGCCTCCGCCACGACCGCCGTCTCCCCGGTCAGCTCCGCCACCGGTCCCTCCCCCGTCCGCTCCTCCGCCACCGCGGTCACCATCCGATCGGTCATCCGGGCCCCTCCGCCACCGCACGGTCGACATCCGCCGGGTCCAGTGCCGGCGCGCCGGCCCGCAGCCACAGGAAGTACTCGACGTTCCCCGAGGGGCCGGGCAGCGGGCTGGCCGTCACACCGAGCACGCCCAGCCCCAGTACGGCGGCCTGCTCCGCGACCGTGCGCACCGCCTCGGCGCGCAGCTCGGGGCTGCGCACGACACCGCCGCTGCCCAGGCGCTCCCTGCCCACCTCGAACTGCGGCTTGACCATCAAAACCAGGTCCGCCCCGGGCGCCGTGCAGGCCGCGAGCGCGGGCAGCACCAGGCCGAGCGGAATGAACGACAGGTCCCCGACGACGAGGTCGACCGGCCGGCCGTCGAGCAGGTCGAGTGTCAGCTCCCGCACGTTGGTGCGGTCCTTCACCGTCACCCGCCCGTCGCTCTGCAGCGACCACGCCAGCTGCCCGTACCCCACGTCCACGGCGACGACGTGCGCCGCCCCGGCCCGCAGCAGTACGTCCGTGAAGCCGCCGGTGGAGGCGCCGGCGTCCAGGGCGCGGCGCCCCTCGACGGCCAGCCCGGCCGGCTGGAACGCGGCCAGCGCGCCGGCGAGCTTGTGCCCGCCGCGCGAGACGTACTCCGGGTCGTCGTCGTCCTTGGTGACCACGACCGCCGCACTGGTCTCCACCTGGGTGGCGGCCTTCGTCGCCGTCGCGCCCCCGACCGTCACGCGGCCGGCGGCGATGAGCGCCTGCGCCTGCTCACGGGAGCGGGCGAGATTGCGGCGGACGAGCTCCGCGTCGAGCCTTCTGCGCTGAACGGCCACGCTCAACCCCGCACTGCGCCGGGCGCGGGCGGCCCGGGTCGGCGGTCGAGGTCCTCCAGGGCGGCGCGGATCCGCCCGTGCGCGTCCTCGTACACCTCCAGGTGCCCGTCGACGGGCAGCCCGTCGGCGTCGGCGAGGCGCTCCAGGGCGGTGTCCACCTCCGTGCTCCCCGTCGCCGTGCGGGCCACGCCCAGGGGCTCGGGTCCGGGCGGCTCGGGCGCCGTCGCGGCCAGGTCGGCGGGAGCGGCGGGCGCAGGCACCGCAGCCTGCTCCGCAGCCGTCCCGGGGATCATTTCGCTCATGCCCCAGACGCTACCCTGCCGCGCCGACACTCTGCCGATGAGCTGCCGACGCGCACTCCTCCCAGCCCTCCGGTAGCGTCGGCGGGGATGGCTGGGACAACTGTCGAGGACTGCCGCGCCGCACTCGAGCGCCTCTCCGCGAGCATGGGCGCCGCCCAGGGGGACCTGCGCAAGGCCGCCTCCCTGGACCGCTCGCTGAGCTGCGAGATCACCGATCTGGACACCACGTTCACCGGCAGGCTGCGCGACGGGCGCATCCAGGACATCCGGGCGGTCGCCGGCCCCCCGCCGGGGAAGGCGCAGATCCGCCTCGCCATGTCGGGTGACGATCTGCGGGCCCTGGTGGACGGCCGGCTGAACTTCGCGAAGGCGTGGGCGTCGGGCCGGGTGAAGGTGCACGCGAGCCTGCCGGACCTGCTGAGGCTGCGCTCGCTGCTGTAGTCCCGTACCCGGTAGGGCCCTCAGTCCCGCGCCGCCCTGCGCGCGGCCGGTACGACCAGGGGCGTCCCGGTCTCCGGGCACTCGATCACCTGGCACGCCACCCCGAACACCTCCCGTACCAGCTCCGCGTCGACGATCTCCCCCGGCCTGCCCTCGGCCACCACCCGGCCCTCGCGCAGGGCGATGAGGTGGGTGGCGTAGCGGGCGGCCTGGTTGAGGTCGTGCAGGACGGCGACCAGGGTGCGGCCCTGGCGCTCGTGCAGTTCGGCGCACAGGTCCAGGACCTCGATCTGGTGCTGGATGTCGAGGAAGGTCGTCGGCTCGTCCAGGAGCAGCAGCGGCGTCTGCTGGGCCAGCGCCATGGCGATCCACACCCGCTGGCGCTGCCCGCCGGAGAGTTCGTCCACGTACCGCTCGGCCAGGTCCCCCACGCCGGTGGCGGCCATCGACTCCGCCACGATCCGCTCGTCCTGCGCGGACCACTGCCGCAGCAGCCCCTGGTGCGGGTAGCGGCCGCGGGCCACCAGGTCGGCGACGGTGATGCCGTCGGGGGCGGTGGAGGACTGCGGCAGCAGGCCCAGGGTGCGGGCGACCTTCTTCGCCGGCATCGAGCCGATCGCCTGGCCGTCGAGCAGGACGCGGCCCCCGGTGGGCTTCAGCATCCGCGACAGGGCCCGCAGCAGCGTCGACTTGCCGCAGGCGTTCGGGCCGACGATCACGGTGAAGGAGTTGTCGGGGATACGGACCGACAGCTCCTCGGCGATGACCCGCCGGTCGTAGCCGAGGGTGACGTTCTCGGCGGTGAGGCGGCTGCCCGGTGCGGCCTGCTGGGCCGGTACGGCGGTCGACATGGATGCGCTCCCGGTGGTGTTCATATCCGTCCTGCCCTGCGCTCGCCGATCAGCAGCCACAGGAGGTAGCAGCCGCCGAGCACGCCGGTGACGACGCCGACGGGCAGTTGTGCGTCGCCGAAGGCGCGCTGCGCCACCCAGTCCGCGGCGGTGAGCAGCGCGGCGCCCATCACCGCGGCGGGCAGCAGGCCCGGGCCGGGCGAGCGGGTGAGCCGCCGGGCGAGCTGCGGCGCGGTGAGCGCCACGAAGGAGACGGGGCCGGCGGCGGCGGTGGCGGCGGCGGTGAGCAGCACCGCGCTGGTCATCAGCACCAGGCGGGTGCGTTCGACGGGCACGCCGAGCGCACCGGCGGCGTCGTCGCCCAGCTCCAGCATCCGCAGCGGGCGGGCGTAGGCGAGGATCAGCGGCATGAGCAGGGCGCACAGCCACAGCAGCGGCCAGACCTGCGCCCAGTCCCGTCCGTTGAGGGAGCCGGTGAGCCAGACCAGGGCGCGGGCGGCGTCGACGATGTCGGCCTTGGTGAAGAGGTAGCCGTTGACGGCGGTGAGCATGGCGGCGGCGCCGATGCCCACCAGGACGAGGCGGTAGCCGTGCACACCGCGCCGCCACGCCAGTGCGTAGATCAGCACGCCGGTGACCAGCCCCCCGGCCAGTGAGCCGAGCGCGACCTGGACGGCGTCGCCCTGGAAGAGGACGATCACCGTCAGCGCGCCGACCACGGAGCCCTGTCCGAAGCCGATGACGTCGGGGCTGCCCAGCGGGTTGCGCGAGACGGACTGGAAGACCGCGCCGGCCAGCCCCAGGCAGGCGCCGACGAGCAGCGCCACCAGCAGCCGCGGCAGCCGCAGTTCGCGCACGATGAACTCCTGGCCCGGCTCACCGTGGCCGAGCAGCGTCGCCACGACGTCGCCCGGCGCGAGGGGGAAGTCCCCGGTGCCGAGCAGGAGGACGCCGGCGCCGGCGGCCGCGAGGGCGAGCAGCGCCACGACGAGCGCCGCGCGCACGTCCGCGCGCACGGAGAGCCCGGAGGTCCGCAGGACGGGGTTGTTGCGAAGGCTCACGGCTGGCTCATCCTCCGGCGTCGTACGAGATGGATGAAGACCGGGCCGCCGATGAGCGCGGTGACGACGCCCACCTGCAGCTCGCCGGGCCGGGCGGCGAGGCGCCCCACCACGTCGGCGGTGAGCAGCAGCACGGGCGCCAGGACGGCCGCGTACGGCAGGATCCAGCGCAGGTCGGGGCCGGTGAAGCCGCGTACCAGGTGCGGCACCATCAGCCCGACGAAGACGATCGGCCCGCAGGCGGCGACCGCGCCGCCGCAGAGCAGCGTGGCGGCGAGCATCGCCAGCGCCCGGGTGCGGGGGAGGTTCGTGCCCAGTGCGCGGGCGGTGTCGTCGCCCAGGGCGAGGGCGTTCAGCGGCCGGGCGAGGCCCAGCGCGAGCAGCGTGCCGACGGCGAGGAAGGGCAGCACCTGCCAGAAGGTGTCCATCCGGGCGGAGGCCAGTGAGCCGACCGTCCAGAAGCGCATCCTGTCGAGCGCGGCCGTGTCGAGGAGCTGGACGGCCTGGATGTAGCCGTAGAGCGCGGCGGTGACGGCGGTCCCGGCGAGGGTGAGGCGCACCGGTGTGGCGCTGCGGTGGCCGCCGAGGACGTAGACCAGCACGGCGACGGCCGCGGCGCCGGCGAAGGCGAACCAGACGTACCCCGTCAGCGAGGTGATCCCGAGCAGGCTGATCGCGGTGACCACGGCGGCGGCGGCGCCCGCGTTGATGCCCAGCAGCGTCGGGTCGGCGAGCGGGTTGCGGGTGAGGGCCTGCAGGACGGCGCCGGCCAGGCCGAGCGCGGCGCCCACGATCAGGCCGAGGGCGGTACGGGGGACGCGCAGCTCGCGGATGACGGTGGCGGTGTCGCCGCCGCTGTCGCCGAGGAGGCCGTGCCAGACGTCCCCCAGGGGTATCTGCTTGGCCCCGAGGGCGATGCTCGCCACCACGGCCAGCGCGAGCACCGCCACGGAGGCGAGCAGCCCGGCGGCGCGGGCGGCATCGCGACGCGGCGGCACGACCGGGGACGCGGGTACGGGAGGACTGTCGACCAACACGCAGTTAGGTTAGCCTAACCTCCATTGCGCGTCGCGGGCCGCCCCCTCACCACCCCAGCGTCTCCAGCGCCTTCCCCGCGTCCAGCCCGCACCGCCCCTCCCCCGCCCGCGTCCACGCCGCCGCGCACAGCGCCCGCAACCCGTCCAGCGCCCCGTCCGCCCCGCCGCCCTCGCCGTCCAGCGCCAGTACGTCCCCGCGCACGGACGCCGTCCAGCCGCCGCAGCACGCCGCACCGTCCGCCGAGACCACCACCGGCGGCTGCCCGGTGAGCAGCCCCCGCAGATCGGCCGCCACGTACGTCGGGCGCTGCTGCGGCACCGCCGCCAGCAGCTGCCCGGCATCCGTCACGCCCGTGAGCACCAGCAGCGAGTCGACGCCGCCGTTGTACGCGCCCTCGATGTCCGTGTCGAGCCGGTCCCCGACGACCAGCGGCCGCTTCGCCCCGGTCCGCAGGACCGTCTCACGGTGCATCGGCGGCATCGGCTTCCCGGCGATCCGCGGCTCGGCACCGGTGGCGATCCGCACCACCTCGATCGCCGCCCCGTTGCCGGGCGCGATGCCCCGCCCGCTGGGCAGCGTCCGGTCGCCGTTGGAGGCGAACCACGGCACTCCGCGCGCCACCGCGTACGCGGCCTCCGCGAAGCGCCCCCACTCCAGCCCCGGCCCGCCGTAGCCCTGCGCGACGGCGGCCGGGTCGTCGTCGGCGGAGTCGACGGGCTCCAGCCCGCGCTCCCGCAGGGCCGCGTAGAGCCCCTCGGCGCCGACGGTCAGCACCCGCGCGCCGGCGGGCACCTCCTCGGCGATCAGCCGGGCGACCGCCTGCGCCGAGGTGACCACGTCACCGGGCGCCGCGGGCACGCCCAGCTCGGTCAGATGGGCGGCGACCGCCTGCGGCGTACGGGAGGCGTTGTTGGTGACGTACGCCAGGTGCATCCCGTTCCTCCGGGCGCTCGCCAGCGAGTCGGCGGCGTGGTCGATGGCCGCGCCGCCGGCGTAGACGACGCCGTCGAGATCGAGCAGGGCCGTGTCGTACGCCCGGTCGAGCGGGACGGCGCTGCCGCCGGGGGCGGTCCTCAGGGGGTTCGGGGGCCTCAAAGGGTCAGTCACGTGGGACTCCTCTCCGCCCCGATCATTCCGCAAGCGGACGGAGGAATACCATCCCGTCCATGCATAACAAGCGCGGTCTTCAGCTCCTCCCCTTCCGGGGCCTTCGGTACGCCCCCTCCCGGGTGCGCAGCCTGGCCGCGGTGACCTCTCCCCCCTACGACGTGGTGGTCCGCCCGGAGGGCAAGCACCACCTGGAGACCGCCGACCCGCACAACATCGTCCGCCTCATCCTCCCCAGCGGCCCCGACCAGGCGGCCGCCACCCTGCGCCGCTGGCAGGAGGAGGGGGTGCTGACCCCCGACGACACGCCCGCCGTCTACGTCTACGAGCAGCGCAAGGACGACACCCTGCAGCGCGGACTGATCGGCGCCCTGCGGCTGTCCGAGCCCGCGGAGGGCGTCGTACTGCCGCACGAGGGCGTGATGGAGCACATCGTCCAGGACCGCGCCGCCCTGATGCGCGCCATGGCCGCCAACCCCGAGCCGCTGCTGCTGTCCTACGTCAGCGACGGGCGGGCGACCGGCGCCACGGCGGTCGTCGAACGGGCCGCCGGCCGTCCGCCGCTGCTCGCCACCACGACCGAGGACGGGGTGGCCCACCGGCTCTGGGCGGTCACCGAGGCGGCCGAACTGGCGGAGATCGACGCCGACCTCGCCGGACGCCAGGCCCTCATCGCCGACGGCCACCACCGCTGGGCCACGTACCTGCGGCTGCGCGACGAGCACACCGGGCCCGGCCCGTGGGACTACGGCCTGGTCCTGCTGGTGGACACCGCCCGCTATCCGCTCCAGGTCAAGGGCATCCACCGGGTCCTGCACCGGCTGCCACCGGACCGGGCACTGACCGCACTGAAGGACGCCTTCCGGGTACGCGAGATCGACGGCCCGCTCTCCGGCGCGCTCGACGCCCTCACCTCGACGGAGACGGAGGCGGAGGCGGGCGGGGCGGGGAACACCGCCTTCGTCCTGGCGGGCGACGACCGCTACCACCTGCTCGACCGCCCGGACCCGGCCCTCCTGGCCCGTACGATCCCCGCCGACCGCCCGGCCGCCTGGCGCACCCTGGACGCCACGGTGCTCCACTCCACCCTGCTGGAGCACGTCTGGCAGGTCCCCGACCAGCCGGCGCACATCAGCTACCTGCACGACGCCCAGGCCGCCGTGGCGCAGGCCCGGCGGCACGGCGGCACGGCGGTGCTGATGCGGCCGGTACGCGAGGAGGTCGTCCGCGAGCTCGCGCGGGCCGGGGTGACGATGCCGCGCAAGTCGACCTCGTTCGGCCCGAAACCGGCGACCGGGCTGGTGCTGCGGTCGCTGCGACTGGACTGAACGGCCCGCCCGGAACGCGAAAGGCGCCGGTCCGCCCCTGTCAACAGGGATGGACCGGCGCCTTTCCCCACACTCAGTCGTCGGTGGGGTCCACCGGGGGCTCGGCGAAGTCCTTCACCGGACGTCCGGCATCGGCGGGACGGTCCGCGAGGGTCTCGAACTCCTCGTCGTCCTCGTCGTAGTACTCCTCGCCACCGAACGCGATGGGCACGGAGTCCTCGTCGACGTCGCCGGCCTCGAACTCCGCGCCCTCGTCGTCGGCGTCGGGTCCGTCGCGGTCATCGAGATCCGCACGCACCTCCACGACCTCCTCGTCGTAGTCCTCGTCGTCCTCCGCGTCCTCGTCCAGGGCGTCGGTGAACTCGATGCCGTCGATCCGGGCGAGGCGGTCGGAGGCGTCCGTGGCACCGTCCTGGTCGGCCTCGAGCGCCTTGGCGAACCACTCGCGCGCCTCGCCCTCGCGGCCCACCTCGAGCAGCGCGTCGGCGTAGGCGTACCGCAGCCGCGCCGTCCACGGGTGGATGGCACTGGACCCCAGCTCCGGGCTCTGCAGCGTCACGACGGCGGCCTCGGCCTCCCCCATGTCCTGCCGCGCCCCGGCGGCCACGAGCCGCATCTCGACCTGGCCGGCCTTGTCCAGCCGCTGCACCTCGGGCGCACCGGCCATCTCCAGCGCCCGCTCGGGCCGCCCCATGCCGCGCTCGCAGTCGGCCATGATCGGCCACAGCTCGTGCGTCCCGGTCATCCGCCGCGCGGCCCGGAACTCGGCGAGCGCCTCCTGGTAGCGCCCGGTGGCGTACGCGGCGAAGCCGGCGGCCTCCCGCACGGCCCCGACCCGGGAGGCGAGCCGCAGGGCGATCTTGGAGTGCTCGTACGCCGTCTCCGGCTCCTCGTCCAGCAGCCGCGCGACCATCACGAGGTTACGGGCCACGTCCTCGGCCAGCGTCTTGGGCAGGCTCAGCAGCTCCTGCCTGACGGACTTGTCGATCTCCTCACCGGTCACGTCGTCGGGAATCGGCAGCCGCCTCACCGGCGGCCGGTCATCCCTCCGAAACCCACGGTCGTCGTCCCGACGCGGACCCCGGTCATCACTGCGACCGAAGCCCCCACGGCGGTCGTCGTCCCGCCGGGGGCCACGGTCGTCGCGACGGAACCCACCACGGTCGTCGTCCCGACGGGGAGCACTCCGGTCATCGCGACGGAAACCGCCCGGAGCACTGTCCCGACGCGGACCACCACGGTCGTCGCTACGACCGAAACCGCCACGACGATCATCATCCCGACGCGGACCCCGGTCATCACTGCGACCGAAGCCGCCACGGCGGTCATCGTCCCGGCGGGGGCCGCCACGGTCGTCCCGGCGGAAGCCGCCCGGAGCGCTGTCCCGACGCGGGCCACTGCGGTCGTCACGACGGAAACCACCGCCGCCACCGCCTTCACGACGAGGCCCACGGTCGTCGCTGCGACCGAAGCCGCCACGGCGGTCATCGTCCCGACGCGGAGCACCACGGTCGTCGTCCCGACGGGGGGCGCGGTCATCGCGACGGAACCCACTGCGGTCGTCGTCCCGACGGGGGGCGCGGTCATCGCGACGGAACCCACCCTGCCCGCTGTCCCTACGCGGACCACCACGATCATCCCGGCGGAAGCCACCACGGTCGTCACTGCGGCCGAAGCCACCACGGCGGTCATCATCCCGACGCGGACCGCCACGGTCGTCGCGACGGAAGCCGCCCGGAGCGCTGTCCCGACGCGGCCCACCACGGTCGTCACTGCGGCCGAAGCCACCACGACGATCATCATCCCGACGAGGCCCACGGTCGTCACTGCGACCGAAACCACCACGGCGATCATCATCCCGACGCGGAGCACCACGGTCGTCGTCCCGACGGGGAGCACTCCGGTCATCGCGACGGAACCCACCCGGAGCACTGTCCCTACGCGGACCACCACGATCATCCCGGCGGAAGCCACCACGGTCGTCACTGCGACCGAAGCCACCACGACGGTCATCATCCCGACGCGGACCGCTGCGGTCGTCGCGACGGAAACCGCCCGGAGCGCTGTCCCGACGCGGGCCACTGCGGTCGTCACGACGGAAACCACCGCCGCCACCACCTTCACGACGAGGCCCACGGTCATCGCTGCGACCGAAACCACCACGACGGTCATCATCCCGACGCGGAGCACCACGGTCGTCGTCCCGACGGGGAGCACTCCGGTCATCGCGACGGAAGCCGCCCGGAGCGCTGTCCCTACGTGGACCACCCCGGTCATCACTGCGGCCGAAACCACCACGGCGGTCGTCATCCCGGCGGGGGCCACCACGGTCGTCCCGGCGGAAGCCGCCCGGAGCGCTGTCCCTGCGCGGCCCACTGCGGTCGTCACGACGGAAACCGCCGCCACCACCTTCACGACGAGGCCCGCGCGGGCGGTCGTCCCGACGGTCATCCCCTCGGCGGCCGGACTCGTTGCCGCCCTCGCGGGGGGGTCCACCGTTCGCAGACATCGTCTCTCCTGTCATCAGGCACCACAGCCATTCTCACGCAGCCGGCACGGCCACGCGCTTCGAGCAAACACAAAAAGGACCTGTGGTCCCAGCGCTTACGCTGGGACCACAGGTCCTCTAAAGATTGTTCGGCGGCGACCTACTCTCCCACAGGGTCCCCCCTGCAGTACCATCGGCGCGGAAAGGCTTA